>NZ_LZMM01000060.1:0-5794 GCF_001665945.1 Kocuria sp. ICS0012
CCCCCCCCCCCCCCCTCTTGGTTTTTTTTCTCCTAACCGGCGGGGGGGCCGCCGGCGCCGGGGGGGCCCGGGGGTGCGGCCCCCCCCCCCAAAAAAAACCCCGGGGGGGCCCCCCCGCCCCCCCCCCCGCCCCCCACCCTCCTGAAGGAACCCGTGCCTACCGGGCCGCCACCTTCGCGAACGGGTAGTCCACGTACCCCTTGGGTCCGCCCACGTAAAAGGTCGTGGGATCCGGGGTGTTCAGCTCCAGCCCGTCACGCCAGCGCTCCACCAGGTCCGGGTTGGCGATGAGCTCACGGCCCACCACCACGCCGTCCGCGAGATCGGCGCTCATGATGTGCTCCGCCTCCTCGAGTTCGGTGACCACGCTGAAGCCGCTGTTGAGGTAGAACACACCCTCGAAGTCACGGCGCAGGTCCCGCACGAACTCCCCGTCCACGTCCTTGTGCAGCACGGACAGGTACGCGAGGTCGAGTCCGCGCAGACCGGTGAGCAACGCGTCATAGGTGGCCACGACGTCGTCGTGGTCGTCCTCGATCGCGCCCTGGACGTTGTGCTCGGGCGAGATCCGCAGCCCCACGCGCTGCCCGCCGATCTCCTCGGCGACGGCGCGCACCACCTCGATCACGAACCGTGCCCGGTTCTGCGGGGAGCCGCCGTACTCGTCGGTGCGGTGATTGGAGGACGGGGCGAGGAACTCGTGGAGGATGTAGCCGTTGGCGCCGTGGATCTCCACGCCGTCGATCCCGGCGTCCACCGCGCGGCGGGCCGCGGCGACGAACTCCTGTTTGATGCGGGGCAGCTCGTCGGTCTCCAGGGCACGGGGCGTGGGCATGGGCTGCTTGCCGCTGGGCACGTGCACCGCCTGGTCCACACCGATCGCACTGGGGGCCTCGGGCAGGGGGCCGCCGGTGAGTTCGGGGTGGGAGACCCGCCCGGCGTTCATGATCTGCATGAAGATCACGCCGCCCTTCTCATGTACGGCGTCCGCCACCCGGGACCAGCCCTGGGCCTGCTCGGCGGTCTCGATGCCGGCCTGACCCCAGAACCCGCGGCTCGTCACGGCCGGGAACGTCCCCTCCGTGACCACGAGGCCCGCGGACGCCCGCTGCGAGTAGTACTCGACGTTCATGTCCTTGGGTACACCGTCCGCGTCGGAACGCATCCGGGTCAGCGGCGCCATGGCCACACGATTGGCGAGCTCGAACTTTCCTACGGTGATCGGGTCGAACAGGGTGGGCATATGTTTCCCTTCGTCGAAAGCTGTTGGTACTTAGTCAGTACCCACAACATCCTTCCCCCGCACACCATTCCCGAGGAAGGCTTTCAGAAGGGTCGCCGGAGGAGTTGCCGCAGCCCTTCTGCTCCTGGCCCACCAACGGGTTGTCGTACTGCAGCTTGTTCTGCAGCGGACCCAGGACGTTCTGTTCCTCACGGCCATTGCCCATGGGCATCTGCTGCGCCACGCCGACGAGCGCCTCGCACACGGAGTCGTAGGCGTCCTCGTGGACGTAGAGGCGCGTGAGCGCGGCACACATCTGGCCCGTGTTGATGAACGCACCCCAGAACAGGTCCCCGGCAATGGCCTGCGGGTCCACGTCCGGCAGCACCACACCGGCATCGTTGCCCCCGAGCTCGAGGGTCAGTCGTGCGAGCCCGTCCGCGGCCGAGCGCATGATCGCCTGGCCGGTCTTGGTGGAGCCGGTGAACATGATCTTCTCCACACCGTCGTGTTCGGACAGCGCCTTGCCCACCTCGCCGCCGCCGGGCACCACGTGCAGGACGTCCGCCGGGAGCACCTGGTTGAGCACGTGGATCAGGCCCAGCACGGACAGCGGGGTGTACTCGGAGGGCTTGACCACTGCGGCGTTGCAGGGCGCTCCGGGCACCGGGGTGAATGGCTCCGGCCTGGGGGTGCTCCCGCTCTAGGCCAGCCCCAGCATCGCCCGGGCGATCAGGAAGTAGACCACGAGCCCGGCGGCATCCACGAACGTGGAGATGAACGGGTTGGAGAACACGGCCGGGTCCGCCCCGATGGCGCGTGCGATCAATGGCATACATCCCCCCACGGTGGCGGCCAACGTACACAGGGCCAGCAGTGTCAGCCCGATCACCGCGCCGATGTCCCACCCGTAGATCAACCCCACGATCACGAATCCCAGTCCGCCCAACAACAGCCCCAGACACAGTCCCACGCGCATCTCGCGCAGCATGACCTTGACGACGTCCCGGGTGTGCACATCCCCCAGGGCGAGCGCGCGGGTCAGGGATGTCGCCGCCTGGTTACCCGTGTTGCCGCCGGTGCCCGTGAGCAGCGGGATGAACACGGACAGCACCACGAGCTGTTCCAGGGTGGACTCGAACGTCTCCAACACCCGTACGGTGAGCACGGCGCTGACCGCGAGCACCAACAACCACACCACGCGCGAGCGCACGAGCCGGAACACGGGGGTGGACAGGTACGGCCTGCGCAACGGCTCGGAACCGCTGAGCCGCGCCTGGTCCTCGGACTCGGCGTCCTCGAGAATGTCCAGGGCGTCGTCCACGGTGAGCACGCCCACCAGGCGGTCCTCGTCGTCCACGACGGGCAGGCTGAGCACCCGCAGGGCCCCGCACTGGCGCGCCGCCCGCTCCCGGGGTTCCGTCGCGGACACCCGGTCCGCCTCCTCCATGACCTGTGAGACGAGGGTGTCCGGAGGGGCTGCCATGAGTCGCTGCAGGCTAGTCACGCCCAGGAGCCGCCGCTGCGGATCCGTGACCATGACCGTGTACACATTGCGGGTGCGTTCCAGTTCCCCGCGCACCCGTTCCAGACTCTCGGCGCACGTCAGGTCGGGGTGGGTCGTGACGTACGAGGGGTTCATCCGCCGCCCGATCGAGTTCTCCGGGTAGCCGAGCACCGCCGCGGTGAGCTCGCGCTCGGAGAGCGGTAATCCCTTCAACAGCCGGGTGGCCAGGGCCGCAGGCAGTTCGTCCAGCAGACTCACGCGGTCGTCGGTGTCCAGGGACTCGACGACGCCCGCGACCTCCTCGTCCCGCAGACCCGTCACGAGTTCGCGCTGCAGCGGCGCGTCGAGACGTTCGAACACGGTCACCGCGCGGTCCTTGGCCAGCACCCGGTAGGCGACGGCGCGCTGGCGCACTCCCAGCCGCTCCAACAGGTCCACGACCTCCCCCACCGTGAGCTCCGCGAGCAAGCGCGCCACCTCCGGCAGGTCCTGGCTCCCGATGGCCGATTCGACGGCGCGGAAGGGCCGTTGGACCTTGACTTCGTGGACACGGCTCACGTGCCACCCCTTCCTGGTCATTGGACGGCACCGACGGGACGCGGGAGCCGTTGCCAGCCTGTCAGAAATCGGACGCGCCCGCCCAGTGGTGGCCGCACTCTAGAGTGTTCTCGTATCGCCCCACCCCGTACCCGGGAGTGGTCCTCCAGGCCCGGCCAGGCCCCGCACCGAAGGGTGACCGTGTACGCAGACCCCACCGACATGACCGCCATCCGTGAACTCCTGCACGAGATCCTGCGCAACGATCCCGCACCCCTGCACCTGGGCATGGACCTCGGTGAGATCGAACAGGGCCGAGTGACCATGTCCATGACCGTGTCCGACTTCATGGCCAACGGCCACGGTGTCTGCCACGGCGGATACCTGTTCACCCTGGCGGACACCACGCTCGCGTACTGCTGCGCGACCGCCGGCTCCCCCATCCTCACGCGCAACGCCGAGATCACGTTCACGGCTCCCGCGCACAGCGGCCAGGTGATCACCGCGATCGCCACGCGCCGGGTGAGCTTCGGCAGGAATCAGATCTGCGACGTCGTCCTGGAGGCCGACGGGCGCGTGATCGCCTACTTCACGGGGCAGGGCACCACCCCGCCGCAGCCCAAAGGTACGGTGAAGTGACGGGCCGGACACTGTAACGCCCACCGCTGGAAGTTCTCGGGCACGCCGAGGCCACGTTCGACCCCGTGAGGTAGCCTCGGCGTGCCTCAGACTTTGGTGCGGGCTCGCGAATGACGCGCGGATGCGGCGTCGGCACTGGAACGCCGCGCCGTCACCGCATGACAGACCGGAACGGCGCTACACCCGCCCCCGGTGCACGATGCGACCGTCGTGGTTCACGCGCTCCTGGCCCAAATTATTGATGTGCGAATTTCCGAGCTCCTACACGAACGCGGTCGAGGACGCCGCGATGAGGTCCAAGACTTGCCTCACGGCGCGGTCCCCGATCCCGTGGATCGCCCCCCGCAGCCCACTGCACAGGGCACGCCCAACCATGGGGGCCGCGGCCGGAAGCGCGTGGTCAGCTCTTCCGCGGTGTGCAGCCGCTGGTAGGCGCCCATTTCCAGGGGGCCGCTGCTCATGTCGTGGACGGTGGTGATCCCCCACGCGGAGAAGTCGGCCAGGGCCACCCGCCTCCCGGCCAGCAGGTCGTCCGGGCCCGTCCATCCGGTGCTCGTCGTAGCCCCACCCACGCACCCACTCCCCCGCCTCAGCTTCCTGTGCGGCCTCGCGGATCGCTTTGACGACGTCGCTCGCTCGCGGTGTCACGGACGGCCTGCAGCCCGCCTTCATGGCCAGGCAGGCATACATCCCGCGATGCCCGTAGGACTCGATGAGCCCCGGCATGAGGTAACGCCCACCCGCATCCACGACGGGTGCACCCTCCGGGGTGCGCGCGCGATGGCCGACTAGCGGACCTTGACCGGGAACAACTGGATCAGGACGGTGCCCACGGGAGCGTACGGGATGGAGGCGAAGCCGAGTCCCAGGATCATGGCCACGGTGATCAGGGCGGTGTCCCGGGTATCCACGAGCCAGAAAATGGGGAAAGTCACGAGCGCGGCGATCGCGTAGCCGACGGCCTCCACGATGGACGGGGAGGTCTTGTCCGCGAGGGCCACCACGGCGGCCACGATCATGGAGGACAGGATGGTGCCGGTGGGCGAACCCAGCTGCACCACCGCGCTGGAGAAACCGCGCTTGTGCTCAGGGGCGTTCTCCACGGCCAGCAGGGTGGCGCCGCCCCATTCGCCGCGGACCGCCATGCCCTGCACGAACCGCGGGACGGCCAGCGCGGGGTCCTCGCCGCCGAAGAACAAGGGCGCGAAGACGATGGACGCGGTGGGGCCGAACAGGAAGAAGTCGTACCACTCGAGGGACGTGCCCACGTAGGCACCGATCAGCGCTTTGCAGGCCTTGCGGGGGTCGTGTTCTCGGGCCGCGGGATGCTCCGCGGTATGGTCCGTGGGACCTTCGGTCGTGCTGGACGTGACAACCTCTGGATCAGGGAAGTTGTGCCGTTGCCCCGGGACCCGCTCATACGAGCACCCGGAACAGTGGCCGCGATTATTTATGTGACCAGGGTCCTACACCGGAGCTTTTCGGCGGGTTCAAGACTGGAAGGGGTCCGCCCGAAATTCGCTGCCGCGAGACGGTTGTCGCGTCCCGTGGCAAGTGGTCGAATGAACGCATGAGTGAAAACAGCATCTGGGATGCCCTGGAATCCGCACGCGACAAGGCCAAGGAACGGGAGCAGGAGGAGATGCAGCGCGTCGAGGACGCGGACAACCACGAGCAGCAACGCGCCGCCAGCTCCCGCGTGGCAGCACGCCAAGCCGTGCGCGAGACGCTCGACGACATTCTCGCGCAGCGGGAGGGGTGAGGGGTTCACGGAGGGGGTGAGCCCCCCAGGCAACCTCGTGCGGGGGGGGGGGGGGGGGGGGGGGGCCCCCCCCCCCCCCCCCGGGGGGGGGGGGGGGGGGGCGCCCCGGGGGGAGCCCGCGCCCGGC
>NZ_LZMM01000061.1:0-54998 GCF_001665945.1 Kocuria sp. ICS0012
CGCCCGCTCCCCGGATCGGGGGAGCGGGCGCGTCTCTTGTGCAGCGGTGTGTGGGCGTCAGTCCAGGGTGTCCGGGTCGTGGCCGGCCGCGCGCATCGCCTTGTACTTCTTGTTGCGCGTGGCCACGAGAGCGCCACCGATCAGCGCGGCGAGCAGGGAACCGCACAGGATGCCCACCTTGGCGTGGTCACCGTGGGGGCTGCCCTCACCGAAGCTCAGTTCGCCCACGAGCAGGGACACCGTGAACCCGATGCCCGCGACGATCGTCATGCCGAACATGTCGAACCACGTGTAGTCCCGGTCCTTCTCCGCAGACGTGAAACGGTCCATGAGCCACGCGGCACCGAAGATGCCGATGGGCTTGCCGAGCAGTAGACCGGCCACGATGCCCAGGGCCACCGGGTCCGTGGCGGCGGAGGTCACACCGTCCCAGCCGCCCACGGCCACACCCGCCGAGAAGAACGCGAAGACGGGGATCACGAAGCCGTTGGACAGCGGACGGAAGCGGTGTTCGAGCGCGGGTGCCAACCCCATGCGCGGGTCCTCCTGACGGATGATGCGCGGCTTCTGCTTGAGCACGGGGACCATGAAGCCCAACAGGACGCCCGCGATCGTCGCGTGGATCCCGGACTCGTAGACCAGCCACCACGTCACCACACCGATGGGCAGCAGGATGACCCACGCGGCCCAGTGCCGGGCCATGAACCACCCCATGAACTTGTGGGTGAGGAACCAGTACAGTGCCAGCAGCACCGCGGCCCCGCCCAGGAACGGGAAGTTCACGCTCTCGGTGTAGACGAACGCGATGATCGCGATCGCGATGAGGTCGTCCACGACCGCCAGGGTCAACAGGAACGTGCGCATGGCCACGGGAAGGGATGAACCCACGACCGCGAGCACCGACACCGCGAAGGCGATGTCCGTGGCGGTGGGGATCGCCCAGCCGTGCAGCGCGGTGCGCTCCGAACCGGCGGCCAGGTTGACCCCCAGGAAGATCAACGCGGGAACGAGCACGCCGCCGCACGCGGCCACGACCGGCAGGATCGCCTTACGGATGTTGTGCAGTTCCCCGTCCACGAACTCGGCCTTCAACTCCAACCCCGTGAGGAAGAAGAAGATCGCGAGCAGCCCGTCCGAGGCCCAGTGCCCCACGGTGTGCTGCAGCCCGGCCACACTCGGGCCCACCTCGGTGTCACGCAGCCCGAAGTAGACCTCCCCCCACGGGGAATTGGCGATCACGAGGGCCAACACCATGGCGATCAGAAGGAGGAGACCGCCGGTGGTGTCCCGGCGGAGGAAATTCGTGAAGGATCCACCGGAACCGGAGGACGTCTGCGTGTCTGTGCTCAAGACAAGGAACTCCCGTCACGTGGTTCAGAGGTGAACCGCGGTTGTCGAGTAGGACGAAGGATGGCCGGGCGGGCACCGATGGTTCCCGCCCGGCCATCCTAGACCCGCAAGGCGCTCAGTTCTTGGCGATCCACGCCTCGGCCTGGCGGGCCTGCAGGGTCAGAGCCTTGCCGATGTAGGGCTCGGCGGCCGCGGCGATCTTCTTGCCCACGAGCGGGATGTTGGCCTGCACCTCACCGGTGACGTCCACCGAGGTCTCGTTCTCACCCAGGGGCTTGATGGTCTGGTGCGCGGTGGCTCCCACGGGCAGACCGGCCACTTTGATCTCGGTGCGCACGGTACGGGAACCGTCCGCGGCGGGGGCGTCGTACGTATCCACCTGGGTGAGCTTCACCCCGCCCTTGACGAACTTCTGCGCCACGTCCGGCAGCCTGTCCGAGCCCATGCTGCGTACGGTGCTCGCGGTGAACGCCGTGGAGGTGTCCCCGTTGACCTCGAAGGACTCGAACTGCGTCCCGGCCATGTCGCTCACGTGACGGACGAAGGCCTCGTTCACGAACGTGGCCAGGACGGTGTCCACGGGGGCCTTGATGGTGGTGGAAGCGTTGACGGACATGGTGCTCCTCAGGGTCGTCGCCGAATCGTCGGTTTCCGCGCGCCATGGGACACGGTGCGCGGGCTGCCCTCATCCTAGTCATCGGTCCCGCGACCGCGGCCTCCCGGATGCGCCGCGCAAGCCGGGAAACCGGCACAATGGACTGTGTGAACCCGCATCCCGCCTCCGCTCCCGTCCTGCTCGCGTGCGCCCACGGGACCCGCGACGAGCGGGGACAACGCGCCGTCGCCGCCCTGGTCGAGCAGGTGCGTGCGGCCCTTCCCGAGGTGGACGTGGTGGACACGTGGGTGGACGTCCAGGAACCCGACCTGGTGGCGCGCACCCGGGAACACGCCGAGCACCCCGCGGTGGTCGTGCCGCTGTTGCTCTCCGCCGGGTACCACGTGTTCGTGGACATGGCCCGGGCCGTCCAGTCCTCACCACAGCACGTCGTGGCCGCGGCACTGGGCCCCGACCGGCGCCTGGCGGGCGTGATGGCCCGGCGGCTCACCGAGGCGCTCGACGCCGCGGGCGCACCCGGTCTCGCACCGGCCGATCGCGTGCTCATGGTCGCGGCGGGATCCTCCGATCCCCGTTCGCGGGACGATTGCGAGCTCATGGCCCGATACCTCGGCGATGCACTGGGCACGCCCGTGACGGCCGCCTACCTCTCAGCGGCGCAGCCCTCGGTTCCCGATGCCGTGGCCGCCGCGCGCGCGGAGCTCGGTCAACACTCCGAACGGCCCGGCTCCCACGGTCGAGCATCGCGCCCGTACGCAGCGCAGAGCTCGGAAACCACGCCAGCCGATGCTGGGCGCGTGCTGCTCGTCCCGTACCTCCTGGCGCCGGGCTTCTTCCACGGTCGCGTCCTCACGGCCGGCGGCGACGTCGTGGCCGAGCCGCTACTCGTCCACCCCGGATCGGTGCCCCCGGAACTCATGGAGCTCACTGTGGAGCACTACCGCGAGGCGGCCTCCCGCGCGTGATCGCACACGGCCTTGACCATGGCCCCCAGGCGGAACCGCTCGGGCACCACGGCGTTCGTGATGCCCGCTTCCTCGAGCGGTTGTACACACACCGGCCCGATCGCCACCGCGGTGCACCGGCCCTCGCGTAATGCGCCCACCAACTCGTCGTACGCTCCCACCGAGCGAGCGGCGTCGAACAGCGCGTCCACGGCGGGCGCGGCGGTGAACGTGACGTAGTCGATCTCCCCGGCCACGACGTCGCGCACGAGCCCGGCCAGTCGGGAACCCTCGTCCGCGGACTCCCACTGATAGGGCGCCACCACGCGCACCGCGATCCCGTCCGCGCGCAACCGCTCGAGCTGTGCCTCGTCCGTGGTGCCGTGCACCTGCACGGTCACGGTCGCGGGGCGCTGCGCCGCGGGATCCCCCGCGAGCACGCGGTCCACGAGTTCCGCGGTGCGCCCGGACGCACCCGTGTACGCGCACGTCACGCCCTTGGCCTGCAACTGCCCCCGGGCCTTCGCTCCGCGTGCCATGACGACGACGCCGCGCAGCGTCTTCAGCAGCTCGTCACCCAGCCCTTCCTGCTCGGCCACGCGCAGCCACCGGTCGAAGCCGTAGCCCGTCGTGACGAGCACGGCGTCCGGGGGAGTCGCGATCGTCTCGCGCACGGTGGCCAGCACGGCGTCGTCCTCGTCCACCGGGGCGAGCTTGAGCGCGGGCGCGTGGAGCACACGTGCCCCGTGGCGTTCGAACGCCCCGCCCTGCTCGGCGGCGCGGCGATGCGCGGTCACGGCCACGGTCAGTCCGGTCAGGGCGGGGTGCTCAGCTGTTGTCATGTCTCCAGGGTACGAGCGGGCCGCCCGGTGCGAGTTCGGCCGTGGGAACGGGTGTCGGGTCCGCGCGCTCGCGTACGGGGCTGACCTCGCGTGAGTCCGGCCGACCCGGTGCACTTCTTGCGAGGGCATGTTCCGGACGGGGCGCTCGCGGGGGATCGTGTCCGACGTCCCGAGTAGGCTGTAGCGCGTTCCGTCGCGCCCGTCATGGGCGCGGGGCCACAGGTCCCGATCACCGCACCCACCAGGAGTCAGCCACCCATGTCCCTGACCGGTCTGCTCACCGCGCTCTCCGAGGACCGCAGCTTCGCGAACATCCGCGCGCAGGCCGCCCGGCCGCTCACGGAACGCTCCGCCGAGACGATCATCAGCGCGACCGACGGCTTGCGCGCGCCGGTGCTCGCGCAGATCGCGCGGGGGCTCGCGGACGGGGCCGGGGCAGCGTCGTCGTCCGACGGGGCCAAGGGCGGTTCCGCGGGGTCCACCCCGATCCTGCTTGCCGTGACCGCCACGGGGCGTGAGGCCGAGGAACTGCAGTCGGGGCTCGCGTCCTACGTGCCCGCCGAGCAGATCGCGAACTTCCCGTCCTGGGAGACCCTGCCGCACGAACGACTCTCGCCGCGCTCGGACACCGTGGGTCAGCGATTGAGCGTGCTGCGGCGCCTGGACCACGCGCAGGACGGGGAACAGCCGCTGCGCGTGGTCGTGGCGCCGGTGCGTTCGGTGCTGCAGCCCGTGGTCGCCGGGCTGGGTGCCATGAAACCGGTGACGCTGCGCACGGGCCAGGAGTACGACTTCCAGCAGCTCGTGACAAGTCTTGCCGGGGCAGCGTATTCGCGCGTGGACATGGTGACCCGCCGCGGTGAGTTCGCGGTGCGCGGTGGCATCATCGACGTCTTCCCGCCCACCGAGGACCACCCGGTGCGCGCGGAGTTCTTCGGGGACGAGCTCGACGAGATGCGGTGGTTCGCAGTCGCGGACCAGCGCACGCTGACCGATGCCGAACACCCGTCCGTGATCGTGGCGCCGCCGTGCCGCGAACTGCTCATCACCCCGTCGGTGCAGTCGCGCGCCGCCAAGCTCAAGGAACAGCTGCCGGGCGGGCGCGAGATCCTGGAGCGCATCGCCGGCGGGCAGTACGTGGAGGGCATGGAATCGCTCGCGCCACTGCTCGCGGACGAGATGGTCCAGCTCATGTCCCTGCTGCCCGCAGGCTCCATGACCGTGGTGCTCGAACCCGAGAAGGTCCGGGCCCGCGCGCACGACCTCGTGGCCACCAACCAGGAGTTCCTCACGGCCGCGTGGGAGTCCGCCTCGGGCGGCAACGACGCCCCGCTGGACCTGCACGCCGCGCTCGACGCCGACGACGGCGCGTCCCGCACGCTCGCCGCCGGGTCCTTCCACACCGTGGGGGAGGTCCGGGAACTCGCGCTCGACCGGTCGGTGGGGTGGTGGTCCGTCACGGGGCTCAACGTCAACGCCGTGACGACCTCCCAGATCGACGCCGACACCGCGGACGAGGAGGTCCGGCTCGCGGACACCGACGCCGACACCCTGACCGTCACGGCGCGCGAACCCACCCGGTTCTCGGGGGACGTGGAGGCCATGCTGCGCTTCCTGGGGGAGCGCGTGCACGACGACTGGCGGGTCGTGCTCGTCACGGACGGCCCCGGACCGCTGCAGCGGCTGAGCGAGCTGCTGCACGGGGCGGAGATCCCCGCCGCCCGGTGCGACAGCCTCACGGAGGTGCCCCGGGCCGGTCTCGTGGAACTGACCACGGCCCGCGCCGGACGCGGGTTCGTCATCGAGGCCACGCGCACCGCCCTGTTGACCGAGGCGGACGTGCTCGGGCGTTCCACCGCCTACGACAACCGGGCCCAGCGCAAACTGCCGCAGCGGCGCAAGCGCAACCAGGTGGACCCCCTGGCCCTGCAGAAGGGCGACTACGTGGTGCACGAGCAGCACGGGATCGGGCAGTTCATCGAACTCGTGCAGCGACCGATCGCCGGGGCCATGACTGCCCCGGGTCAACCCAAGCCCGTGCGCGAGTACCTCGTGCTCGAGTACGCGCCGTCCAAGCGCAACGGTCCCCGGGACCGGTTGTTCGTGCCCACGGAGCAGCTCGACCAGGTGAGCACGTACGTGGGCGGGGAAGCGCCGTCGTTGTCCAAGATGGGTGGCGCGGACTGGAACAAGACCAAGCGCAGCGCCAAGAAGGCCGTCAAGGAGATCGCCAACGAGCTGATCCGGCTGTACTCGGCGCGCATGGCGTCCAAGGGGTACGCGTTCGGCCCGGACACCCCGTGGCAGCGCGAACTCGAACAGGCCTTCCCGTACGTGGAGACCCCGGATCAGCTCACCACGATCGACGAGGTCAAGGCGGACATGGAACGGCCCATCCCCATGGACCGGTTGATCTCCGGGGACGTGGGCTACGGCAAGACCGAGGTCGCGGTGCGCGCGGCGTTCAAGGCCGTGCAGGACGGCAAACAGGTGGCCGTGCTCGTGCCCACCACGCTGCTCGCCCAGCAGCACACCGAGACCTTCGCCGAACGCTTCTCGGGCTTCCCGGTGCGCCTGGCCACGCTGTCCCGGTTCCAGAGCGCCAAGGAGTCCAAGGCCACGCTCGAGGGACTGCGCTCCGGCGCGATCGACGTCGTCATCGGGACCCACCGACTGCTCTCCAAGGAGACCCAGTTCAAGAACCTGGGCCTGGTGATCATCGACGAGGAACAGCGTTTCGGCGTGGAGCACAAGGAGAAGCTCAAGGCCATGCGCACGGACGTGGACGTCCTGGCCATGTCCGCGACCCCCATCCCACGCACGCTGGAGATGTCCATGACGGGCATCCGTGAGACCTCCACGCTCGCGACCCCGCCCGAGGAACGCCACCCCGTGCTCACGTACGCGGGGCCCTACACGGACAAGCAGGTCTCCGCGGCCATCCGGCGTGAGCTCATGCGCGAGGGCCAGGTGTTTTTCATCCACAACCGTGTCTCCTCGATCGAGGCGCAGGCCAAAGCGCTCGCCGAACTCGTTCCCGAGGCGCGGATCGCGGTGGCCCACGGGCAGATGAGCGAGTCGCGCCTGGAGCAGATCATCGTGGACTTCTGGGAGAAGAAGTTCGACGTCCTGGTGTGCACCACCATCGTGGAAACGGGCCTGGACATCGCCAACGCCAACACGCTGATCGTGGACCACGCGGACCGCTACGGGCTGTCGCAGCTGCACCAGTTGCGCGGTCGCGTGGGCCGTGGGCGTGAACGTGCCTACGCCTATTTCCTGTACCCCACGGAGAAACCGCTCAGCGAGACGGCACTGGAACGGCTCAAGGCCGTGGCCGCCCACAACGAGCTCGGCTCGGGTCTGCAATTGGCCATGAAGGACCTCGAGATCCGCGGTGCGGGCAACCTGCTGGGCGGGGAACAGTCCGGACACATCGCGGGCGTGGGCTTCGACATGTACCTGCGGCTCGTGGGGGAGGCCGTAGCCGAGTACCGCGGCGACCAGGACACGGGTCCCGCCGAGATGAAGATCGAGCTGCCCGTCAACGCCCACCTCCCGCACGACTACGTGCCCGGTGAGCGCTTGCGGCTCGAGGCGTACCGCACGATCGCGAACGCCGCCACGGAAGAAGCCGTCGCGGAGGCCGGCGAGGAACTCAAGGACCGTTACGGCCCGCTACCCACCCCGGTGGAGAACCTGCTCGACGTCGCCCGGTTGCGGATCAGGGCGCGCGCCGCGGGTCTCACGGACGTGGCCACCCAGGGCACCATGATCCGGTTCTCGCCGGCCGAGCTCACCGAGTCCCGCGAGATGCGCCTGACTCGGATGTACCCGGGCGCGCAGGTGAAGTCGGTCCCGGGGGCGGACACCCGCATGGCACTGATCCCCAAACCCAAGACCGCGCGGATCGGGGGCAAGGACCTCGTGGACGGGGAGATCCTCGCATGGGCACGGGACGTGCTGGACGCGATCTTCCCTCCGGTACAGGCACCTACGGAGGAGGTCTCGCAGTAGGGATAGCGCGGCCCCGTCCGGGCGCCGCCTCGCTCGGGTACTGACTCACCCCGGGTACCTTGGCGCGGCGTCGTCGCAGGTCCGCACACGGAAACAGCCCCGCTCATCCGGGTGGACGAGCGGGGCTGTCGTGGATGTGGTGCGTCAGTGGCTCACGTTGTCCTGGCGCTGACCCGCTCCGATGGGCTGGCGGGCCATCTCGGAGGCGTCGCGCGGGAGGTCCAGGGTGACTTCCTTGCCACCCGTGGAGTGCTTGGCGGTGCTGCCGTTGAGGATCGTGGTGGGGACCATGAGGGCCAGACCGTAGGCCAGGATCCCGAGCAGGAACAACAACCAGCTGTCCGGGTAGGACGCGAAGAGGTAAAGGCTCACCAGGATGGTGATGAAACCGCCGCCGAAGAGGATGGCGTTCTTCACGACGTCGTCCTGGCCAGAGTACTGCGGCTTGCGGCGGGACGCGGAATCGTGGTCGGAGCGGGCAGCCCGGTGGTCCTCGGTCACCGCGTGGCTGCCATCCTCCACCGTGCGCCCAGCGGAGTACTGATCGCTCGTGTGTGTTTCGGCTCTTCTGACCATGAGTTCACCCTTTCAGACCGCCGCGGCGGGCCCATTACGTTCCTGCGCCCAGTCTAGTGCCTGGGACCGGAACTTGCCGACATTCCGTCGATATCGAGCACCCGAACCGGCGCGCGTTCTCACAACTTCGCGACGACGTCCGCGAGCAGCCGGGAGATCCGGGGACCGGCGGCCTGGCCGGCCTCGAGCACTTCCTCGTGGGACAGGGGCTCGTCGCTGATCCCCGCCGCGAGATTGGTCACGAGAGACATCCCCAGCACCTCGAGGCCGGCGTGGCGCGCGGCAATCGCCTCGAGCGCCGTAGACATGCCCACGAGGTCCGCTCCGAGCACCTTGGCCATCCGAACCTCCGCCGGTGTCTCGTAGTGCGGTCCGGTGAACTGGGCGTAAACGCCTTCGTCGAGTCCGGGGTCCACCTGGTGGGCGATGTCCCGCGTCCGCCGAGAATAAAGGTCGGTGAGGTCCACGAAGGTGGCGCCCTCGAGCGGGGAATGGGCGGTGAGGTTGATGTGATCGCGGATCAACACGGGGGTCCCGGGCGCCCATGCGGGGTTCAGTCCGCCGCATCCGTTCGTCAGGATCATGATCTCGGCTCCGGCCGCGGCGGCCGTGCGCACGCCGTGGGCCACGGCCCGCACACCCTTGCCCTCGTAGAAGTGGGTGCGCGCCCCGATCACCAGGGCGTGATCCCCGTTCGTGAGCCGGATGGAACGCAGGGTGCCGCCGTGGCCCTGCAGGGCGGGGGCAGAGAAGCCGGGGATCTCGGTTGCGGGGATCTCGTGTTCGGTCTCACCGATGAGGTCCGCGGCACCGCCCCACCCGGAGCCCAGGGTCAGGGCGATCCGGTGCCTCTGCACGCCGGTGCGCTCACGCAGGACGTCCGCGGCGCGGCGGGCGAGGTCGAAGGGATCCGTGCAAACCGTTGCGTTCTCAGTCACGGGCACCACTCTAAGCCGCGATCCACCGCTCGGACGTGAAAGGCCCGGGCAAGGGTCCTGCCGGCAAGGGGTCGTCCTCAACGATCGGCGGGAGGTGCACCCCGCATCACGTGGCCATTGAGCGGAGGGGCCGGATCGGACGCGGGCGGGCGCTGCCGGCGGACTGAGGCCGTGAGAACCACCCCGACGACCAGGACGACGACGGGGACGACGAAAAGGACGAAGCCCAGAACGACAACGAGAGCGACGGTGGACATGTCTCCTCCTACGACGTGTGTTCGCTGACTCGGCCACTCGTAACCGGCCCGCGGAAGACCCGGACCACCATCATGGGCGGTAGCACCCAGGGTAAATGCTGCAACAATGGGGACCGTGAGTGTGCAGACTGAATTTGCGAATCCGAAGCTCGTGATCATCGGCGGCGGCCCCGGTGGTTACGAGGCCGCACTGGTCGCCGCGTCCCTCGGTGCGGAGGTCACCGTGATCGAGGAGCAGGGCATGGGCGGTTCCGCCGTGCTCACGGACGTGGTCCCCTCCAAGACCCTGATCGCGTCCGCGGACACCATGAACCGGTTCGCGGACGCCAAGGACCTGGGCGTGCACGTGGGGGACGGTCAGGACGCGAGCGAGGAGTTGAACAATCTCCGCGTGGACCTGGACACCGTCAACGTGCGCCTGCTGCGCCTCGCCGCCACGCAATCCCGTGACATCAAGCGCGGCCTGGAGCGCGTGGGCGTGCGCGTGGTGCAGGGCCGCGGCCGCCTGGCCGATCAGCACACCGTGGTGGTCAGCCCCTCCGACGACGACGCCGAGTATGAACTCCACGCGAACGTCGTCCTGCTCGCCGTGGGCTCGCACCCCCGGGAGATGGACACCGCCAAGCCGGACGGCGAGCGGATCTTCAACTGGAAGCAGATCTACCAGCTCACCGAGATCCCCGAGAAGCTGATTGTGGTGGGTTCGGGTGTCACCGGCGCCGAGTTCGCCTCCGCGTACAACGGCCTGGGCTCGGAGGTCACCCTGATCTCGTCCCGCGAGCAGGTGCTGCCCGGTTCGGACACCGATGCCGCCCAGGTGCTCGAGAACGTCTTCGAGCGCCGCGGTCTGCGCGTGCTGTCCCGCTCCCGCGCCGACTCCGTGGAGAACACCGGGGACGGCGTGCGCGTGACGCTCTCTGACGGGCGCAAGGTGCGCGGTTCGCACTGCCTGCTGGCCGTGGGCTCAATCCCGAACACCGCGGACATGGGTCTCGAGGAGGCCGGGGTCGCCATGGACGAACGCGGTCACATCAAGGTGGACTCGGTCTCCCGCACGTCGGTCAGCGGGATCTACGCCGCCGGTGACTGCACGGGCGTGCTGCCCCTGGCCTCCGTGGCCGCGATGCAGGGCCGGATCGCCGTGGCCCACATCCTGGGTGACACCGTGCACCCGCTGCACACGGACGAGGTCGCGTCCAACATCTTCACGTCCCCGGAGATCGCTTCCGTGGGCATTTCCCAGTCGGACGTCGAGGCGGATCCCGCGATGTTCACTGGCATGACCATGAAGCTGTCCACCAACCCGCGCGCCAAGATGATGGCCGTGGACGACGGTTTCGTGAAGATCTTCGCCCGCCGCGGCAGTGGGACGGTCATGGGCGGCGTGGTCGTGGGACCGCGCGCCTCCGAGCTGATCTTCCCGATCGCGCTCGCGGTGACCCACCGCCTGGGCGTGGACGACCTCTCCGACACGTTCGCGGTCTACCCGTCCCTGTCCGGCACGATCGCGGAGGCCGCGCGCCGCTTGCATGTCCACCGCTGACTGCCCCGCTCGGGCGAGCACCGCTCGTTCCAGCCGGGCACGGTTCGCACCCCGGGTACGACGACGCCGCGGTGACCTTCGTACGGAAGGTCACCGCGGCGCCGTCGTCCGTGGAAGCGGAAGGCCTACTTGGCGGCCTTGGTGCCCACGGTGTACATGTTCACGTGCCGGGTCTCGGGGGAGAACCACAGCGCGATGAGCGTGATGACGGCGGCGAAGGACAGGTACAGGCCCACCGCGCCCACGCCGAAGCGCGCGTTGAGCAGCACCGCGATGTAGGGGGTGATCGCCGCACCCAGGATGGACGCCACGTTGTACGCAATGCCCGAACCGGTGTAGCGCACGTTCGTGGGGAACAGTTCGGGCAGGATCGCGGACATGGAACCGAACGTCAGGCCCATGAGGGTCATGCCGATCGTGAGGAAGACCAGCACGCGCAGCAGGGACGCATCCGCGCCCGTGCCCACGAGGTCGGGGTTCATGATCAGGGCGAAGCTCAGGCCGAACAGCAGGATGAGGCTCGTGATCACGAGCTGCGAGGAGCGGCGGCCGTAGCGGTCCGCGAGCCAGCCCGAGACGGGGACCATGGCGGCGAACAGCAGCACGGCGAGCAACTGCAGGATCAGGAACGTGCGGTACTCGATGCCCAGGCCACCGGTCTCCGGCTTGCCGATCCCGTAGGACAGCACCCACGCGGTCATCAGGTAGAACAGAACGTACGTGGCGAGCATGATGAACGTGCCCTGGATGATCTGCACCCACGACGTCTTGAAGACCTCGGCCACGGGGGCCTTGACCTTCTCACCCTGCTGTTCCGCGCGCTGGAACACCGGGGTCTCCTCGAGCTTGATCCGCACCCACAGACCCAGCAGGACCATGACCACGGACGCGAGGAACGGGATCCGCCAGCCCCACACCAGGAACGGGTGGCCCGTGCCCAGGTGGTGACCCGCCGTGCCGAACTGCATGACCACGGTCAGCAGCAGGAAGAAGCCGTTGGCCAGGATGAACCCGAACGGCGCGCCGAGTTGCGGCCACATCGCGGCGCGGGCCCGTTTGCCCTCCTCCGCGTACTCGGTCGCGAGCAGGGAGGCACCGGACCATTCGCCGCCCAGTCCCAGGCCCTGACAGAAGCGCAGGATCGTGAGGATCAGGGGAGCCCAGATGCCGATCTGGTAGAACGTGGGCAGCAGGCCGATCAGGAACGTGGCGATACCCATGGTCAGCAGTGCGCCGATCAGGGTGGCCTTACGCCCGATCCGGTCCCCGTAATGACCGAAGATCACGGAGCCGATGGGCCGGCCGAAGAACGCGGCGGCGAACGTGGCCATGGAGGCCAGCAGCTTGGCGGTGTCGTTCTCGCCCGTGAAGAACAGGGCGGGGAACACGGCCACCGCAGCGGTCGCGTACACGTAGAAGTCGTAGAACTCGATCGTGGTTCCCGCGAGGGACGCCAGGATCACGCGGCTGCGGGGCACACGTGATTGCTCCGCGGGGGATCCCGGATCCACGGTGGACACGGTGGAAGACATGAAGAACCTCACAGGGACTCAGGGGCGAAATGCCTTCAAGATAAGACCGGCCATACCGCATGGTGAATTCTGGCGTCCACATTCTGAGATGGAACCTCGACGTCGCTCAGTTCGTGTGCTGGGCCGGTCTCGTCGTCGAGCGGGTGCGTAGCGGCCCCGGTCCTGTTCCGAACCGGGGCCGCTACGACGGATTGGTGGGGCTCCGGAGCGATGCCCCGGCCCCGTAAGGCGATGCGCCGGGACGTCAGCCCGTGATGGAGGCCAGCACGGTGCCGGCGGAGACGGTGTCCCCCTCGGACACGTCCAGGTCCTTGATCACACCGGACTTGTGGGCGGTGAGCGGTTGCTCCATCTTCATGGCTTCGAGCACCACGATCAGGTCCCCCTCGGAGACCTCGTCCCCGTTGGCCACGGCGATCTTCACGATCGTGCCCTGCATGGGTGAGGAGAGGGAATCCCCCGAGGCTCCGCGGGCCGCCGTGCCGCGTCCGCTGCGCTGCTTGCGTGCCTTGGGCTGGGCTGCGGCCGGGCGGGCCGCACCTCCCAGCAGCTGCGGCATGGTCACCTCGAGGCGCTTACCGCCCACCTCCACGACGACGCTCTGCCGTTCGGGTTCGTCCGCCGAGGGTTCGGGTGCCACGGTGAAGGGTTCGATCCGGTTGTCGAACTCCGTCTCGATCCACCGGGTGTGCACGGTGAAGGGGGTGTCGTCCGGGGTTGCGAACGCGGGATCGCTCACCACGGCCCGGTGAAACGGGACGACAGTGGGCATGCCCTCGATCGTCAGTTCCTGCAGGGCCCGGCGGGACCGTTCGAGGGCCTGCGTGCGGGTCGCACCGGTCACCACGAGCTTGGCGAGCATCGAGTCGAAGTTCCCGCCCACGGTCTCGCCGGCCTCCACGCCGGAGTCCACGCGCACGCCCGGCCCGGAGGGCACGGTGAACGTGGTGAGCGTGCCGGGGGAGGGCATGAAGTTGCGGCCGGCGTCCTCGCCGTTGATCCGGAACTCGAAGCTGTGTCCGCGGATCTCGGGGTCGTCGTAGCCGAGGGCCTCACCGCGGGCGATGCGGAACTGCTCCCGCACCAGGTCCAGTCCCGAGACCTCCTCCGACACGGGGTGCTCCACTTGTAGGCGCGTATTGACCTCCAGGAAGGAGATCGTCCCGTCCTGGCCCACGAGGAACTCGCACGTCCCCGCGCCCTGGTACTGGGCTTCCTTGAGGATGGCCTTGGAGGACTCGTAGAGCCGCTCGATCTGCTCGTCCGACAGGAACGGCGCGGGTGCCTCCTCCACGAGCTTCTGATTGCGCCGCTGCAGCGAGCAGTCGCGCGTGGACACCACGACGACGCTGCCGAACTGGTCCGCGAGGCACTGGGTCTCCACATGGCGGGGTGCGTCCAGGAACCGTTCCACGAAGCACTCACCGCGGCCGAAGGCGGCGGTAGCCTCGCGCACGGCCGATTCGTAGAGCTCGGGGATCGCGTCGCGCTCACGCACCACCTTGATGCCGCGGCCGCCACCACCGAAGGCGGCCTTGATCGCGATCGGCAGGCCGTGTTCGTCCGCGAAGTCCAGGACCTCCTGGGCCGAGGACACCGGGTCGGCGGTGCCGGGGACCTGCGGCGCCTCGACCTTCTCCGCGATGTGGCGGGCCGCGACCTTGTCACCGAGCTGGGTTATCGCCGCCGGGGGAGGGCCGATCCATGTGAGTCCCGCCGCGATCACCGCGGAGGCGAATTCCGCGTTCTCGGACAGGAACCCGTAACCGGGGTGGACGGAGTCAGCACCGGCGCGTCGAGCGGCGTCGAGGATCTTGTCGATCCGCAGGTAGGAGTCCGCGGCGGTCGTCCCGCCCAGTGAGTACGCCTCGTCCGCCATGCGCACGTGCAGCGCATCCCGGTCCGGGTCCGCGTAGACGGCCACGGAGGCGATGCCCTCGTCGCGCGCGGCGCGGATCACGCGCACCGCGATCTCCCCTCGGTTGGCCACGAGGACCTTGGTGACGGGGCGGGTTGCGGTGGCGGCCTCTTGCTGCCGCGAGGTGGTTGTCACGTGATAGCTCCTTGTCGACTCTCTGCCGAAAGGTTAGTGCCCCGCGCCGGGGAACGCCTAAGCGCGGGGGCACCGCGGTGCGGTAACTGTGGAAGATCTACAAATCATTGCGCCCCGCCCTGTGCTGCGGCACCCCACCACGAGGACGCCCGGATCCCTACCCCGGCGAGCAGGGTGCGCAGGGTGGACAGGCTCAGCCCGATCACGGCGTTCGGATCTCCGTCCACCCGTTCGATGAACTGGGATCCCCGCCCGTCCAGGGTGAAGGAGCCTGCGACCTGGAGGGGCTCACCCGTGGCCACGTAGTCATCGATCTCCGCGCGTGTCATGGCGGCGAAGTGCACGTCCGCGGAACAGACCAGGCCGTTGCCGGAAGCCTCGCCCGTGCGCGCATCCACGAGCCAGTGGCCCGTGTGCAGCGTGCCCGTGCGCCCGCTCATGGCGCTGATGCGCTCGATCGCGACGTCCGGCTCGTACGGCTTGCCGTAGGGGACGCCGTCGAGCTCGAACACGGAGTCGCAACCCAGCACGAGCCGCCCCTCCGCTTCCGGAAGCGCTGCGACGGCCTCCGCCTTGGCCCGTGCCAGTAGCAATGCGGTCTCTGCGGGGGTCTCGGGGGCTTCCGCAGCCACGAGGGCGTCCTCGTCCACGTGGGAGACGACGGCGCGGTACGGGATGTGCGCGCGCTCCAACAGGGATGCGCGCGCCGGTGATTGCGAGGCCAGGACGAGAGCGGGGTGCACGCCCCTCACTCTACGGCGGATCGGGTGAGGGGACGCCGGTCCGGTGAGGAGGGGTGTCCTCGCGGGAGGGCCGCGATCATACAAATAGGGACAACCTCAAGCATCTGGATGTACCCTGTTACGTCGGCCGCGCGCGTGGAGAGGGAGGTGGCCCGGATGGTCGAGATCGTGCGTCGTGGTGCGCGCATCCCACGGGACCTCCCTGGCGTCACCGGGTCCCGACCAGCGACAGCATCCCATGGCTCGAACGGGCCCGCGCTGTCCCTCGGGACCGGGCTGGCGAACGGGCCGTCCATAGGAGCCGGGCTCCCGCACGGGCCGTGGCTCTCGGACGGCATCGGCCTTAAGAACGCCACCGGGACACCACCGGCGCGGCCTTCGCGATGGCTGTCCCGCCCCCTGACGCCGATACTGCTGGACGCCCTGGCCGTGACCCTGGCCCTGATCCTTGCCAACCAGGTGGTGGCTCGAGGCGCGGTGATCGCCCTGCCGGGCGACGCCGGACTCACGTACCCGCAACTGTCCGTTCCACTGGGAGCGGGGTGGCTCGCGGCGCTCGCCACATGCCGACGGGTCGTGCGGCTGCCCCGTGGTTATTGGCGCACCGAGTGCCGCTGCATCGCTCGTGCCGCGTTCATCGTGCTCGGTGCGGTGTGCATGGCGGCCGTGGTCCTACCGCTCGACATCGACCGCCCGTTCACGGCCGTGACGTTCGCTGCGGGGCTGCTCCTGCAGCTCGTGAGCCGGTGGCTCATCCGGCGCGCCGCCCTCCGCCGACGGGACGACCGCGCGCGAACGGCGGGTCCGCACCTGGGATCCGAGGCGCGGAGCGCCGCCGTTCACGAGTGACGCGGGCCCGATGAAGGTGCTTCCTAGGTGTTGTGGGGGATGGGGTTGTTGGTACGGCTGTGGTGGTGAAATGAGGGACGGGCTGCTCGTCGCGGGATGGAAGTTCCTACACCACCCACCCGTACGAGAGAGCCCGTTCATGACCCACGCTAATGCACCCCTGACCCCGACCGGCCTTCTGCGGATGGTGCACCGTCATCTTTACGATGGTGTGCCCCAGGCTCACGTGGCTACAAAGTTCCGGGTTTCCCGGCTGGCCTACACCGAGGCCCTCGAGGATGAGAAAGCAGCCACCACAGTCGGGTTCTTCTCCCGGCTTTTCGGAAGTAATCGAAAGGTGGGGCGGTTATACCTTCCGTCGAGGACCCCATGGAAGGACACCATGAGCATCGTTATCACCGGAGCTACCGGCCAGCTTGGCCGCCAGGTCGTGGAAACACTGCTGGAGCGCAACGTTCCGCCGCAGGAGATTGTGGACGCAGGGCGTGCAGTTGACAAGATCGCGGATCTGGCACAGCGCGGTGTCCACGTGAGGAAGCTGGACTACACCGACGCGGCCTCCGTAGGAAAGGCCTTGAAGAGGGCCAGCAAAGTCCTCCTGATCTCAGGTTCCGAGGTGGGCCAGCGGGTGGAGCAGCACCGTACCGTGATCGAGGCCGCTCAGCGCGAGGGTATCCAGCTGGTCGCCTACACGAGCATCGCCAACGCAGACGGCAGTGAGATGAAGCTGGCTGTCGAGCACCAAGCCACCGAGACCCTCCTGGAGCAGTCCGGCGTTCCTTTCGTCCTGTTGCGCAACAGCTGGTATCTGGAGAACTACACCGACCAATTGCCGGGCGTGCTCGCTCAGGGTGCCCTCGGCGGCAGTGCCGGCAATGGTCGGGTGAGCGCCGCCTCCCGCGCAGACTATGCCCAGGCGGCCGCCGCGGTGCTGCTGGCCGACGACCAGGCCGGCAGGATCTATGAGCTCGGCGGTGACAAGCCGTTCACCATGGCCGAGCTTGCGGCAGAGATCAGCGCCGCGGCCGGCCAGCACATCTCCTACCAGGACCTGCCGCCGCGCGAATACGCCGCAATGCTCGTCAGGGTCGGAGTGCCCGAGGGGGGCGCGGAAATCCTCGCAGATTCTGATCTGGGAATAGCCCGCGGAGATCTCCTAGTGAACTCTGGAGACCTGAGCAGGCTTATCGGACGCCCGGCCACGTCCATGGCTGAGGCTGTTCGTTCGGCTGTCGCCGCAATCTAACCTCTCGGTAGAACCTGCCTGAGTGGGTAGTTCTGTTTGTCCACCCTTCCAACCGGACAACCAGAACTACCCGCCGACCCCGCCCCTGCCGGCAAACCCCACACTGACGTCCGATGGTGACGTCTGCCGAGGGGTGTCCAGATTCTTCTATGTCGGTCAAGAGCCATTCACCCTCGGGGTCGTAGCGTTGAGGGTTCGATAGACGTGACAGGCTAGGTAGTGCTTGATGCAGCGGCGGATCTCCCGGTCGTTCCTTCCTTCCGCTCGGCGGTTGGTGACGTATAGCCAAGTCTGGGCGTCGTAGGTCATCTTGGTGGTCGAGACCGGGCGTGGGGAACGAGTAGGTGATGACTGATCGTTAGCGTTGAGAGGCGCTGGCGGGGAGGATGTCATCATGCCCGGTCCTCATCCCAGAGAGTTCCGGGAGGACGTTATCGCGGTCGCTCGCCGTCGTGAGAGCGGAGTCACCATCACGTAGATTGCTACCGACTTCGGTATCAGCGAAGCGACCCTGCAGAACTGGCTCCGTCAGGTCGACTGTGATGAAGGAAGTCGGCCTGGTCAGACTGCGTCGGACGCGGCGGATGCTCGGGAGCTGAAGAAGTGGATCCGCCTCCTGGGGCAGGACAGCGAGGTGCTCAGCAGGGCTGCGGCGTATTTGTCGCAAGCGAATCTGCGCCTCGGCGGCTGCCCACACTCACATACCCGCTCGTTGCCGAGCTCGCCAGCGCGGGAAGGGGAAGACAACGGGCCCGCCGGTGTTCGAGGACCACCTCCAGCGGGTCTTCCGCGCCGATGAGCCGAACCGGCTCTGGCTGAGGGGTATCACGGGGGATTGGACGAGGGAGGGCACGCTCTACTGGTGCGCGATCAAAGACGTGTTCTCCAACCGCGTCGTCGGATACTCGATCTCGAAGCGGATGACCGCGAAACTCGCCGTTGACGCGGTCCGCAACGCACTCGCCCGCCGAGGCGACGTGGCCGGGTGCATCCTGCACGCCGACAGAGGGAGCCAGTTCCGTGGTCGCGCGATGGCCCGGCAGCTGCGCCTGACCATCGTGGTCTGGATCGAGCGGAAGTATCACCGTCAACGAGCCCAGGACAGACTCGGCGGGTTGACGCCCATCGAGTTCGAAGCCAAACTAACCAAGCCGCTCACACTCGCGGCCTAAACCGAAACCGTCACCGGCTCGTTCCCCACTCCCAACGACACGCTCTCTTACACCTGGTAGAAGAAGGTATCGAGTACCACCCGGCGCCACCCACGTGGCCAACGCCCGCAAACCACTGACACATCCGCTCCCAGGTCAAGGAGCCATCACGTGACCCAAACCCGTAACCCCATCCCACCGTTCACCGCCGAAACCGCCGCCCGCAAGGTACAGGCCGCCGAAGACGCCTGGAATACCCGCGACCCCGAGACGGTCGCCCAGGCCTACAGCGTCGATACCGTGTGGCGAAACCGTGACCAGACGATCACCGGCCGGGACCAGGTGATAGCCTTCCTCACCGCCAAGTGGGATCGGGAACTCGACTATCAACTCCGCAAGAACCTGTGGGCGTTCACCGACGATCAGATCGCCGTGCGATTCCAGTACGAGTGGCACGACCATGACGGCCGGTGGTGGCGCTCCTACGGCAATGAGCTGTGGCGTTTCGACGCACAGGGCTACATGACCCATCGCGAGGCCAGCATCAACGACCGTCCCATCGGTCAGGATGAGCGACGCGTCACCCCAGGTCACGGCGAACTTCCCACTTGGTGAGCCTGTCGCCCAGCGATTGAATGCCCCGCTGAGATCCACGACGACGACATTGCCCTCACCGCCACTGCCGTCCTCGTCCGGGCCGTCGAGTGGTTCAACCAGCGTGGTGTCACCGTCGAGAGGTGCTGTCCGACAACGGCGGCGCCTACCGCTCACACTTGTGGCGACACACCTGCATCGACCTCGGCATCCGGCACAAGCGCACGAGGCCGTATCGGCCACAGACCAACGGGAAGATCGAGCGGTTCCACCTCACCCTGGCCGACGGCTGGGGCTACGCCCGCTGCTATACGAGCGAGGCCGAGCGCCGCGGGAAACTCGAGGGCTGGCTGCACTACGACAACCACCACCGCCCCCACGCAGCCTGCGGGAACCAGCCACCCTTCTCACGATTGACCAACGTCTCCGATCAGTACACCTCGATCCCACACAGTTCGCTGCGAGTGAGGAAGCGCCGGCCCGTGGGGGCCTCGAGGGAGAAGCCCCCACCGCGGCCGGGAACGGCGTCGATTACTAACCGCGTGTGCCGCCAGTACTCGAACTGCTCGGCGGAGATCCAGAACTCCAGGCCCCCGAGATCCTCGCCGGTCGGGGACGGCAACCGGGCTGTCCCCAGCAGGACATCGGCCCCGCCCGTGCGGAACTCACCGGCGGGGAAGCACATGGGCGAGGAACCGTCACAGCATCCCCCGGACTGGTGGAACATGAGGGGTCCATGTTGCTCCCACAGTTCCTGCAACAGGGCCACCGCGGGCCCGGTGAAACCGACCCGTGAGGTGGTCTCACCGGGTACCGCCGCGATGGTCTCGAGCACCACGGGGTGTTCGGGATCCGCGGTGCCCGTCGGGGGCGGTTCTGCCGGTGATGAAGGGGTGCTCATGACGGTTCCTCGCCTTCCGGTCAGGGTCTAGAAGAAGCCCTGCGCGTTCTCGGTGTAGCTCACGAGCATGTTCTTGGTCTGCTGGTAGTGGTCGAGCATCATGAGGTGGTTCTCCCTGCCGATGCCCGAGGACTTGTAGCCGCCGAACGCGGAGTGCGCGGGGTAGCTGTGGTACTGGTTCACCCACACGCGGCCGGACTGGATGGCCCTGCCGGCGCGGTAGGCGGTGTTACCGCTACGAGCCCACACACCGGCGCCCAGACCGTAGAGGGTGTCGTTGGCGATCGAGATAGCGTCGTCGTACGAGCCGAACTTCGCCACCGAGAGCACCGGACCGAAGATCTCCTCCTGGAAGATGCGCATGTCGTTGGTGCCCTCGAACACGGTGGGCTGCACGTAGTAGCCGCCAGCGAGGTCGCCCTCGAGCTCCGCACGCTCGCCGCCGATGAGAACCTTCGCTCCCTCCTTCTTGCCGATGTCCAGGTAGGACAGGATCTTCTCGAGCTGGTCCGTGGAGGCCTGCGCGCCGATCATGGTGTCGGTGTCGAGCGGGTTGCCGGCGGTGATGCGAGAGACGCGCTCGACCCCGTCCGCGAGGAACTGGTCGTACATCGATTCCTGGATCAGCGCGCGCGACGGGCACGTGCAGATCTCACCCTGGTTCAGAGCGAAGAACGCGAAGCCTTCCAGGGCCTTGTCGTAGAAGCCGTCCTTCTGCTGGGCGACGTCCTCGAAGAAGATGTTGGGCGACTTGCCCCCGAGTTCCAGGGTCACCGGGATGATGTTCTCGGACGCGTACTGCATGATGAGTCGGCCCGTGGTGGTCTCACCGGTGAACGCGATCTTGCGAATGCGCTTGTTGGACGCGAGCGGCTTGCCGCACTCCACGCCGAAGCCGTTGACGATGTTGACCACGCCGTCCGGGATCAGGTCTTGGATCAGCTCCATGAGCACCAGGATGGACGCCGGGGTCTGCTCGGCGGGCTTGAGCACCACGCAGTTGCCGGCGGCGAGCGCCGGGGCGAGCTTCCACACGGCCATGAGGATGGGGAAGTTCCAGGGGATGATCTGGCCGACGACGCCGAGGGGCTCGTGGAAGTGGTACGCCACGGTGTCCTCGTCCAGCTGGGACAGCCGCCCTTCCTGCGCGCGGATCGCACCGGCGAAGTAGCGGAAGTGGTCGATGGCCAGGGGGATGTCCGCGTTGAGCGTCTCGCGCACGGGCTTGCCGTTGTCCCAGGTTTCTGCGACCGCGATCACCTCGAGGTTCTCCTCCATGCGGTCCGCGATCCTGTTGAGCATGAGCGCTCGCTGCGCGGGCGTAGAGGCGTTCCACGACGGCGCTGCGGCCCACGCGGCGTCGAGTGCGGCCTCGATGTCTTCGGCCGTTCCCCGGCCGACCTCGGTGAACGCCTTGCCCGTGACGGGGGTGACGTCCTCGAAGTACTGCCCCTTGACCGGGGGCACCCACGCGCCGCCGATGAAGTGTTCGTAACGGGATTTGAAGCTGACGACGGATCCGTCCGTGCCGGGCTGGGTGTACACGCTCATGGCGACCATCCTGTTGTCTGAAAGTGAGGTGCACCACACTATAGCCAGGCCCCCGACATCATGACAGGCACCCGCATGCCCCCTCATGCGTACACAATGTGCACACGCAACGGGGCGGCCCGGGAGAACCCGGACTGCCCCGTTCACAGAAAGTGCCGGTGGTCGGTGGCGCCTACTCGGTGCGTTGCCCGTCCGACGGCGCGGCGGGAGCGTACGCGTGCGAACCCTGCTCACCGGAGTGGGCGGGCTGCTCCATGAGGGCGGCGTCGTCCTTGAACGGCTCACCCGAACGCGGGGCGTCGTAGAGCCGGGTGTCCAGGATGCCTTCGCGCTTGGAGACGATCGTGGCCACGAGGGCCTGACCGGTGACGTTCAGGGCGGTGCGGCCCATGTCCAGGATCGGGTCCACGGCGAGCAGCAGGCCCACGCCGTCGAGCGGCAAGCCCAGCGTGGACAGCGTCAGGGTCAGCATGACCGTGGCACCGGTGGTGCCGGCGGTCGCGGCGGAACCCAGGACGGAGACCAGCGCGATCAGCACGAAGTGCATGGGGGTCAGGGGCACGCCGTAGAACTGCGCGACGAAGATCGCGGCGATCGCCGGGTAGACCGCGGCGCAACCGTCCATCTTGGTGGTCGCACCCAGCGGGATCGCGAAGGACGCGTAGTGCCCTGGGACACCCAGGTTGCGCTCGCTCACGCGCTGCGTCATGGGCATGGTGCCCAGGGACGAACGGGAGACGAAGCCCAGCTGCATGGCGGGCCACACGCCCGAGAAGAACTGCTTGACGGACAGCCCGTTGAGCTTGATCAACAGGGGGTAGACCACGAAGGCCACGAGCAGCAGGCCCACGTAAACCGTGATCACGAACTTCACGAGCGAACCCATGGAGGTCCAGCCGTACTCGAACACGGCGCGGCCGATGAGCCCCAGGGTGCCCAGGGGAGCCAGGCGGATGATCCACCACACGACCTTCTGCATGATGGCCAGCGCGGACTGCATGAAGGTCAGGAACGGCTCGGCGGCCTTGCCGACCTTCAGCGCCGCGATGCCGATCACGAGCGAGACCACCAGGATCTGCAGGATGTTGAAGTTCACGGCGGTGGTCACGGTCTCCGGATCCACGACCTTGGAGCTGGTCTCCAGACCCAGGAAGTTCACGGGGATCAGGCCCTTGAGGAACCCGAGCCACGAGCCCTCGCTGCCGGAATACGTGCCGGGCTGTTCCTGGCCGGTACCCACACCGGGCTGCGCGATGACACCGAGCAGCATGCCGATCACCACCGCGATCAACGCGGTGATGGCGAACCACAACAGGGTCTTCCATGCGAGGCGCGCGGCGTTGGAGACGTCACGCAGGTTGGCGATGGAGGAGATCACGGCCGTGACCACGAGCGGGACCACGGCGGCCTTGAGGATGGTGACGTAGCTCGTGCCGATCGTGTCCAACGTGGTCATGAGCCAGTTGGGGTTCTCCTCGGGGTCGCCACCCATGGCAGCGGCCAGCGATCCGAGGAGAAGACCCAAAATCAGAGCGATCAGGATCTGCCACCCGAACGACGTCATCCACCGCGGGAGACGGCGAGTACTTTCTGCGGAATTCATGCGCCCAGGATAGGCCCGGGTATCTTAAACGGCACGGGTCACATGACGAAATATGACAGCGCGACACGGGAATAAAATCCCGCAGCCTGAAGAATCCCTGAGAATCCGCCGCCTAGAGGGCCAAGGCGTACGAGAGTGTGTCCAATCCCACGGAGCCCAGGCGCAGTGCGCGGGCATGAAACTGCCTGAGGTCGAAGTCCGCTCCCTCGCGCGCCATGGCCTGCTGCCGGGCGTCGAGCCACATCTGTTGGCCGATTCGGTAGGACGGCGCCTGACCCGGCCATCCCATGTAGCGCAACCATTCGAAGCGCAGCACGGAATCGGCCATCGCTACGTTGTGGCGCAGGAACGCCCAACCGTCGTCGGAGGTCCAGGTCTCACCCGCGCGCGCGCCGCCCAGCAGGTCCCCGAGCACCTCCGGGATCTCGAAGCCGCAGTGGAATCCCACGTCGAAGATCACGCGCACCGTCCGCAGGCGCTGCGAGTCGAGCATGCCCATCCGATCCCCGGGGTCGTCCAAGAAGCCCAGCTCGGCCATGAGTCGCTCGGCGTACAACGCCCAGCCCTCGCCGTGACCGGAGACCCAGATGCCCATCCGGCGCCACCTGTTGAGCTCACCCGCGTTCGCCAGGGCTGTGGCGATCTGCAGGTGATGACCGGGGACACCCTCGTGGTAAACCGTGGTGGTCTCCTCCCACGTGGCGTGCTGGGAGACGTTCTCGGGGACGGACCACCACATGCGCCCGGGCCGGGTGAAATCACCGCTCGGGGGCGTGTAGTAGATGACGCCGTCGTGCGTGGGGGCGATCCGGCACTCGAGTTCGCGCATGGGCTCGGTGATCTCGAAGTGGGTGTCCGCGAGGGTGTCCAGTGCGGCGTCCGATAGTCGCTGCATCCAGGCCTGCAGCTCCTCGGGGGAGTGCAGTTGCCGTGCGGGGTCCGCGGTGAGCGCGGCCATCGCCTCGGGGATGCTCGCTCCCGGCTGGATCTGCTCCGCGATCCGGCGCTGTTCGGCATCCAGCTCGAGCAGTTGCTGCACCGCCCAGTCGTAGACCTCGCGCGGGTCCAGCCGGGCGCCCAGGAACGAGGCGAGGTGCAATCGGTAGTCGTCAATCCCGCACGCGTCCGATTCCCGCGCCCCGGGGGCGAACTCCTCGCGCAGTGCCCGGGCGACGCCGCGGTACGCCTCGCGCGCAGCGTCCGCGGCGCGGCGCAGCTCCTCGCGCACGCCCTCCGGCGCGGCGGGGTCGTTCGTGAGCATCGCGAAGGAGCCCTCGTCCGATGCGTACTGCTCCGCCTGCTGGGAGGCCTCCACGATCTGCGGGGCGGACGGCGGGCGGTCCAGTTCCACGGCCTCGCGCAGGCCCTCGAGGTACTGCTCCAGGGCCGCGGGGATGTTGGCCATCCGGCCCGCGATGTGCTTCCACTCCTGCTCCGTGTCCCGCGGCATGGCGTCCAGGATCTGCCGGATCTCCTGCACCGGGGACGCGATGTTGCTGACCACGGACACGTCCAGGTTCGCCTCGTGGCGGTCCAGCTGCAGGCGCAGCTCGTCGCGCAGCGCGTGCAGCGTCACGCGGTCCACGTCGTCCTGGGGCTCCGCCCGCTCGACGAGCGCGAGCGTGGTGCGGGCCAGTTCCGCGGCGGCCGCGCGGCCCGCGGGCCCGTAGTCCGGGTAGTCGGTCTCGTGGCCGGGAATGCCATTGAACGTGGCGGCGCTGGGATCCAGGGCCATGCAATGGTCGAAGTAGGTTTCTGCGAGGGTGTCCACGGCGGTCGCGGAGCGGTGCGTGGTGCCCAGGGGTGCCAGGGGTTCGCGGCTCTGCGGGGTGGAGTTGATGTGCGTCACAGAGTGTCACCCTAGTCACGCTCCGGCCGGCGGCAAGGACCCTGGCGAGTCCGACACGCCCGGGCGGTGCGCGCTCGCACGTCGGCGCTGCCGCAATTCGGCGTGACGACGGCGCGGTTCCCTCGGCACCGGGGAGCGCGCCGGTGTACTCACCGGTGTGGCCGCCGCGAAGCACCGGGGCCGCGAGTTCAGCCCGCGAATCGTTCCTCGAGTTCCGCGAGCAGCTCGAGCACTGCGTCCGTACCCGCGACCGGGCCGCCGGCGAGCAGCCCATCGGCACCGAGCACCACGACCCACGGGGTACCGGGATGCTCGAACATGGCGCTCACCTCGTGCTCGCGGTCCACCAAACACGCTGCACGCAGGCTCGGAGGGAGCAGATCCCGGTCCTCCTCGCGGGCCACCACGGCGTGCACCGCGACCGGCCCCAGGTGGTCGGGCATCCCCGCCGCACGGTCGATCGCGGGGGTGCATGCCCCGCACGAAGGACTCACGTGGACCAGGGCGCGCGCCGCGGTGGCGGCCAGGCCACGCAGGGTCACCGGGTTACCGGCGGCGTCCGTGAGCCCCGCGTAGGGAATGGGCAAACGCACGTAGACGTCGTGTTCTTCGGGGGCTTTGGAAATGCCGGCCGGTCGAGGGGCTGCGGAGTCTCCCGCGGGTCGAGGCGCGACGGCGCCGGGGACCGCACCCGCCGGTGGGCCCGCCTGCGCGGGGACCGGAGTACCCGCCGTGAGCGCGTAGGCGGGCACAGCGGCGTCGTCGTGCGAGGAACCCGGCAGCGGCGGGATCCCGGCGAGCGCGTGCGGGTCACCGGCGCGGGACGGACCCGGGCGTTCGCTCCACAGGCTCACGAGCATGAGTCCCACGGGGATTGCGACCGCCATGACGACCCACCACGGGACGTCCAGGACCGGCCCGTCGTAACCGCCCACGGTGACGAGCAGCAGGGCCAGGACGGCCACGATCGTGAAGGCGAGGTTGCGCACCACGGTCCGCCTGGACACCGGGGCACGGAACAGAGAGCCGAAGCACCCGCACGAGGCGGGATCCGACTGCCGGGTGCCGCGGAACACCGCGGCCGTGAACACCGAAAACAGCACCGTGGCGGCGGAGGCCGCGGCCCACAGCACCACCCCGGAGGCCAGCAGGAGCGCGATTGCAAGGACCAGTTCGAGCCACGGCAGGACACCCTGTAGCCAACGCGCCGTGAGGGGCGTGGGCAGGGACGTCAGCAGGGACGGGCCGGTGGAGGGGGAGACGAGCTTGGCCACCCCGCTGATCAGCAGCACGAGGGCGAGTGAACCCAGGGAGGACGAGGAGATGACAGCCACGGAAACATTATCCATTTCGATGCATCCTCCTCATATGCGCTGACAAGCCGACAAGGGGGCGGCGGACTGGGCTCAGCGATCGGGCAGGGTGCGCCGCCACGCACCGCGCCCCGGTCGCAACCGCAGGCCCAGGCGCAGTCGCCGGGTCTGAGACCGCGGAGGCTTGGGTGCGCGGGAGGGCTGGGCGTCCTGCGCCGCGGCCTGCGCGGAGAACACCACGGTGAGCGCGGCCAGCTCCTCCGGGGTCGGGTTGCCGTGGGTGACCGTGAACAGGGGGTCCTGGCGACTCGTGGTCTCGGGCAGCGAAGCGACCGCCGCGGTCCCCGGATCATGGGCGGGACGGGACACGTCACCGGCCGCCCGCGAGGCCGGTGAGTTGTTCTCGGCCGTGCTCACAGCGGAATGTTCCCATGCTTCTTGGCGGGGGTGGACGCGCGCTTGTCCGCGAGCCCGCGCAGGGCCCGGATAATCTGCTCGCGGGTCTCGGACGGGCAGATCACCGCGTCCACATACCCAAGTTCGGCGGCCTGGTAGGGGTTGAGCAGGTCCTCCTCGAACTTCTGAGCGAGTTCGGCGCGCAGCTGCTGGTCCTCACCGGTTTCCTGGGCGGCCTTGAGGTCCCGGCGGTAGAGGATCTCCACCGCACCCTGGGAGCCCATGACACCGATCTGGGCGGTGGGCCACGCGAGGTTGATGTCCGCGCCCAGCTTCTTGGACCCCATCACGATGTACGCGCCGCCGTAGGCCTTGCGGGTGATAAGCGTGACCAGGGGGACCGTGGCCTCCGCGTACGCGTAGAGCAGCTTGGCCCCGCGGCGGATGATCCCGTTGAACTCCTGGTCCGTGCCGGGCAGGAACCCGGGGACGTCCACGAACGTGAGGATCGGGATGTTAAACGCGTCGCAATGACGCACGAACCGCGCGGCCTTCTCGGAGGCCGCGATGTCCAGGGTCCCGGCGAATTGCATGGGCTGGTTTGCCACGATCCCCACGGTGTGACCCTCAACGCGGGCGTAGCCCACCATCACGTTGGGGGCGTAGAGTTCCTGGATCTGCATGAAGTGCCCGTCGTCCACGACCGTCTCGATCACGGTGCGCATGTCGTACGGCTGGTTCGCGGAGTCCGGGATCAAGGTGTCCAGGGCAAGGTCCTCGTCCGTGACCTCTTCGACCTGGTCGTGGTCGAGCACCGGGCTGTCCTGCAGGTTATTGCCGGGCAGGTACTCGAGCAGCTCGTGGACGAAGTCGAAGGCGTCCTGCTCGTCCGAGGCCAGGTAGGCGGCGGTGCCCGTGCGCTCGTTGTGGGAGCGGGCCCCGCCCAGGGTCTCCATGTCCACGGTCTCACCCGTGACGGTCTTGATGACGTCTGGGCCCGTGATGAACATGTGGGAGGTCTTGTCCACCATGACCACGAAGTCGGTCAGTGCGGGGGAGTAGGCGGCGCCACCGGCGCACGGGCCCATGATGAGCGAGATCTGCGGGACCACCCCGGAGGAGCGCACGTTCATGCGGAAGATGTCCGCGAACATCGCCAGGGAGGCCACGCCCTCCTGGATGCGGGCGCCGCCGCCGTCGTTGATCCCGATCACCGGGCACCCGTTGCGCAGTGCGAACTTCTGGACCTTGACGATCTTCTCGCCGTTGACCTGGGACAGGGAGCCCCCGAACACGCCGAAATCCTGGGAGTAGACGGCCACGAGGCGCCCGTCCACGGTGCCGAAACCGCTCACCACGCCGTCACCCAGCGGCTTCTTCTTCTCCATGCCGAACATGGTGCTGTGGTGCACGGCCAGGGCGTCGAACTCCACGAACGAGTCGGGGTCCAGCAACATCTCAATGCGTTCCCGGGCGGTGTTCTTCCCGCGCGCGTGCTGCTTGTCCACGGCCGCCTGTCCGGACGGTACCGCGGCCTCCTCGCGGCGCTGCCGGAAGTCGGCGATCTTGCCTGCTGTGGTGGACAGGTCGTGGCTCATAACACCTCGCGTCATCGTGATCGGTACTGGTTGGGCGTACCGCGAGCCCTGGGAACGCCCCCCAGTGTAATTGCAGGGCCCACACGCGCCTTTGTAGAAGTCCCACAACGCAGGCCGGTGCTCTTTCGACGGGCGCGAGCGTCCCGGGTCCCTCAGGCGGAGGTGTCGGACCCCACCGAGCCGATCGTCACGGTCCATTCCCGGATCGTGTGCTCCGTGACCACACCGTGGACCACCAGGGGGTCCTCGGCGATGATCCGTTCGATCTCCTCGGCGCTGTCCGCACGCAGGACGATCAATGCGGCGTCACCTTCCAAGGGCCCCGAGACGATCACGACGCCGCGCTCGTGCAGTTCGCGCAGGAACGCGCGGTGGGCGGGGCGGTGCTCGGTCAGGATGTCCTGCGGGCCGCCGTAGACGTAGTTCAAGGCGTAGACGCTCATACCGGGTCCTCTCGTGGTGGCGCTGGCTGGTCCCAGCATATGCCCGGCTCACGACGCTAGACATAAACTTGCCGTACCGCCCCGTCGTCGACATGCGTCGTCGGCACAGTCATGTGAGGAGTACCCATGGAAGCCACCGAGGACCGGCCCGCCGCGGATTACCGCGCCGCGGAGCTGGACGGGGCGCTGCGCGGCCACGGGTGCCGCCTCACGATCCTGGACAGCGTCCCGTCCACCAACGAGTGGCTCGTCGAACAGCTCTCGCGGGACGCGGCGCACGATGCCGCCGGGGCACCGCTGCGAGCGGTCGTCGCGGGATTCCAGAGCCGCGGCAAGGGGCGCCTGGACCGCAGCTGGTTCACCCCCGCGGGCACCGCCGTGACGTTCTCGGTGGCCCTCACGCCGCGGGACCGCTCGGGCCGCGCGTGGCCGCAGAACCTCCTGCCGTGGCTCACGCTGATGCTCGCGCACAGTGTCACGGCCACCGTGCGCGAGCTGACCGGCGTCCCCGCGGCGGTGAAGTGGCCCAATGACGTCCTGATCCGCGAGCGCAAGGTCTGCGGCATCCTCGCGTCCCTCGTACCCTCGCCCCCCGGTGCCGCACACCAAGGACCCACCGTGGTGCTCGGCGCGGGCATCAACGTCCAGCAGTGCCACCTCCCGGTCCCCGGCGCCACGTCCCTGCGCCTCGAGACCGGGAACGACGCCGCTGTCCCCACGCGCAGCGCGGTGCTCACCGGGGTGCTCGCCCACTTCTCCCGCGCCCTCGACCGCGCGAGCGTGGACCCCGCCGCGCAACTCGGGCCGGGTGGGGAACTGCGACGGGAGCTTGAATCCGCTCTCGACACCCTGGGACGCCGCGTGCTCGTGCACCTGCCCGGGCGCAACGCACCATTGCCCGCCACCGCCGTGGGGCTGGGAGCGTCCGGTCAGCTGCGCGTGCGCGACGACGATGGCCGCGAGCACGAGTACGGCGCGGGCGACGTCGTCCACGTGCGACCCGGTCCCCGCACCCCGGAGGACGCGGGACACGAGAACGAGAGGCCCCGATGACACGCTCGCGCCGCGCCCTGGACCTGGCACCGGGTGAGGACACGGTCGTGGCCACCCGCGCCCACCCCTTGAAACTCGTGGCCCCGGCGCTCGCCGCGTGGGCGATCGTGTTCGGTTATTCGGCCCTGCGCCGCGTCCTGGACCTCACGTGGCGGCCCACAGCCACCCCATGGACCACGCTGCACGCGTTCGTGGGGTGGCTGCTGCTCATCGCGGCATTGCTGCTCGCGTGGCGGTTCGTGCTCTCGCCCGCGTGGCGCTGGCTGCGCACGCGCTTCGTGCTGACCACCGCGCGGCTTGCCCTCGTGGGGCCCCCGGCACGGGACGGCGCTGTGTTCCTGCCCCTGAACGAACTGCGCTCGGTGCGCGTCACGCGCGGGGCCACCCGGCCCGGCGAGGCCCGGGAGGGCCTGGACCGCGGCACCGTGCTCGCGGATTTCGGGGGCCTGGGCGGGCTCAAACTCGCCAGCTGCCCGCAACCGGCCCGCTTCGCCGCGTTGGTCCGCGAGTCCGCGGCGGACGCGGGCAACTACAGTGGTGGAGGCAACACGGCCGGACCGGGGTATCCCGGAACCCATATCGCCCAGCAAGGAGGACCGCGTGGCTGACGACCCCTCGGAGCACACGGACGGATACGTCACCGGGCCGCAGACCGAACAGCTCAACCTGAACGTGCACAATCCCGTGCAGTCCAACCTGTACGGGTCGGAGGAGTCCAAGGCGGCGGCGCGCCACCTCGACTCCCTGTTGTTGGGTTCGCAGCGTCACCTGCGGCGCCGGGAGGCCGCGCGCGAAGCGGGGCTGTCCACGGCGTCCGCCCGGAAGATCTGGCGTGCCCTGGGCTTCCCGAACCTCAGCGACGACGACGTCTACTTCACGGGCGAGGACGTCCGGGCCCTGCGGGTGGTCTCCAACCTCGTGCAGGAGGAGAAGCTCAGCGAGGAGGCCGCGCTGTCCCTGGCCCGCTCCGTGGCGCAACTGACCGACCGCATGGTCGTGTGGCAGATCGAGGCGCTCGTCGAGGACATGGTGGCCCACCGGGACATGACGGACGCCCAGGCACGGCGCGAACTGCTGCGCATGCTCCCGGAGGTTCTCGAACCGCTCGAGAATCTGCTCGACTACGCGTGGCGCCGTCAGCTCTCCGCAGCCGTGCAACGACTGGCCATGCGCGGTGAACGCGCGGACGGGTCCACGGTGAGCCTCGGGATGGCGGACCCGGACGTGGGCTCCTCGTCCCTGCCGCTCGCGCGCGGCGTGGGGTTCGCGGACCTCGTCTCCTATACGTCCCTGTCCCGGCAGATGAACGAGCGCACCCTGGCCAACCTCGTGCAGCGCTTCGAGAAGCGGTGCGCGGAGGTGATCTCGATCGGCGGTGGCCGCGTGATCAAGACCATCGGCGACGAAGTGATGTTCCTGTCCGAGACCCCCGAGGGCGGGGCGCAGATCTCGCTCGCCCTCGCCCGCGTGATCAAGAACGATCCCCTGTTGCCGCAGGCCCGCGTCGCGTTCGTGTGGGGGCGCGTGCTACCGCGACTCGGTGATCTCTACGGGCCCACCGTGAACCTCGCGTCCCGGCTCGTGGCCCTCACGGAACCCGGGGGTGTCATGGTGGACGCCTCCACCGCCCGTGTGCTCGGCGGCGACGACCGGTTCGTGCTGACCCCGCAACCCACCCGCAACGTGCGCGGCTTCGGGGACGTGCGCCCCGTGTCGATCACCCAGGGCCACGGGCCCTTTCTGGAAGACGAGGTCGAATGACCGTTCCCCTGACCATCCGATCGGGCGGTGTCACCGATCGGGGACTGCGTCGTGAGACGAACGAGGACGCACTGATCGTCACGGACACCATGTGTGCCGTCGCGGACGGGATGGGCGGTCACGAGGCCGGTGAGGTGGCCAGCGCGCTGTGCGTGTCCACGCTGGGTGGCTCGGACCTGTTCTCGCTCGACGACTTCCGCGACTACGTGATCGTGGAGCCGGCACCCGGATCGGACGTCGCCCGGTTCCGCGCGACGATCGACCGCCAGCTCAAGCTCGACCCGGACGTGCCCAACGAGGCGCTGGAGGCCGTGCACCGGGTGCGCTCGGTGCTGTGGGAATCGGACCAGGCCATCCAGGCCCAGTGCGGCACGCGCGCCGGGACCACGGTCACGGGTGCGTGGCTCGTGGAGATCGCCGGTAGCTGGCTGTGGCTCGTCTTCAACGTGGGGGATTCGCGCACCTACCAGCTCGTGGGCCCGCCCGTGGGGGAGCCGCCCACGACCGAGACCGGACCCGTGGGAGTGACCCAGCTGACCGTGGACCACTCCGAGGTGCAGTACCTCGTCTCGATCGGCCAGCTCACCCCGGCCCAGGCGCTCGTGCACCCGCGGCGCAACGTCATCACGCGCGCCCTTGGCACGGGCCAGATCTGGGAACCGGACGTGATCGTGGTGCCCGCGGTGCCGGGGCAGCGGTTGCTCATGTGCTCCGACGGTCTCACGGGGGAACTCTCGCCCGCGCACATCGCCCGCGTCCTGCACTCGGTCCCGCACCCCAAGGAGGCCGCAGACGTCCTGGTCCAGGCCGCGCTGCGCACTGGTGGCCGAGACAATGTCACGCTCGTGGTCGCGGACGTGCTGCGCGCGGACGACCCCCGCGCCAACACCACGTCCATCCCCAGGATCCGCTGAGTTCACGTCCCGGGCACCGCTCGGCCGGTGCCTGGGCACGCTTGCGTGCGCGCCTCAACCCGAGCGTTTCGTTCGCGATGAAACGGTCGGGGCGCGGCTCACGCGGACGCGGAACCCCCGCGCGAGCCGGCCGGGTCAGGCGTGGTGGCCGCGCGTCTGGGCGCCCGGGTCCTTGGCGGGCTTGGGCTCCTTGACGGGGGCCTTGCCGCTCGCGCGCAACCGGCGGTAGTAGTCCGCGGCCTCCTCCTGGCGCTCGGCCTCCACCGTGCCACCGATCTCAGCGCGCAGCAGCTCGGGCGAGAGCCCGAACGCGTCCACCAGCTCCAGGGAGTAGGGGCGCAGGCGCTCAATGAGGCGGTTGATGTAGGACTCCAGAGCGCGGCCGCGGCGCATCGAGAGCCGACCGTAGGAGAGGTACCACGCGAGGTCCTGCTCGATCAGGTGCAGGCCGAAGAGGTCCCGCAGCCACGTGAGCACGCGCTTGGTGTCCGGGTCCTCGATCTTCTCGAGACCAGCGGTGAACGCCTCCCACTGCAGCAGCTGGGCGTGGGAGCGGGCAGCCTCGAGCAGCCGGTTCTGGTTGTCGTTGAACGCCTTTGCCTGCTCGGTGCGGGACTTGCGGGACACGGCCCGCAGCTCGTCCGCGATGTCGCCGATCATGGTCTGCACCCGGTCGGTGAGCAGCGCGCGCTGGGCCGCGGGATCGCGCAGGGCGTTGACGGACTTGCGGGAGTCCCCGGTGTCCGAGAACGCCTGGGTCAGCTTGCGCAACCCGGAGCGGTTGAAGCCGGCCTCGGTGGCGCGGTCCGCCACGTAGCGGGCCATCACGCCCACGTCCGCGTTCTTGAACTCCGCCGAGTAATCGTTGAGCAGGCGCTTGGCCACGAGCTGCAGCAACACGGTGTTGTCGCCCTCGAACGTGACGTAGACGTCCAGGTCCGCGCGCAGTTCCACGAACCGGTTCTTGGCCAAGAAGCCCGCGCCACCGCACGCCTCGCGGCACTCCTGCAGCGTGTCCAGGGCGCTCCACGTGGACATCGGCTTGAACGCCGCGGCCAGGGTCTCGAGCTCCTGGCGGTTGCCGTCGGACTCATCCTCGCCGGAGAACACCTCGTGGAACTTGTCGAGCAGCTGTTGGTGCGCGAAGGTCATCGCGTAGGTCTCGGCGATCCGCGGGATCAGCCGGCGCTGGTGGCGCTGGTAATCCAGCAGCGTCTGCTCCTGGATGTCCGAGTCCGTGGTGAACTGCCGACGCTGCTCGGCGTAGCGCACCGCGATGCTCAGCGCGGCCTGGTTCGCGATCGTCGCGGCGCCGTCGAGGGACACGCGGCCCTGCACCAGCGTGCCGATCATGGTGAAGAAGCGCCGGCCCGGGGACGGGATGGGGGAGGAGTAGACGCCGTTCTCGTCCACGTCCCCGTACTTGTTGAGCAGGTTGGTGCGGGGCACGCGCACGTGGTCGAAGTGCAGTCGGCCGTTGTCGATGCCGTTGAGCCCACCCTTGCGGCCGTCGTCCTCGCCGCCCACGCCCGGCAGGAACTCGCCGTTCTCGTCCCGCAGGGGCACGTAGAGGCAGTGCACACCGTGGTTGGTACCGTTGACGATGAGCTGCGCGAACACGGTGGCCGCGCGGCCGTGCACCGCGGCGTTGCCGAGGTAGTCCTTCCACGCGGCCTTGAACGGCGTGTGGATCTCGAACTCGTCCGTCTCCGGGATGTACGTGGCGGTGGTGCCGATCGAGGCAACGTCAGAACCGTGGCCGATCTCCGTCATGGCGAACGCACCGGGCATGCTGAGGTCCAGGATGGAGGGCAGCCACTTCTTGTGGTGCTCCTCGGTGCCCAGGTTCAGCACGGCGGAGCCGAACAGGCCCCACTGCACACCGGACTTGATCTGCAGGGACGGGTCCGCGAGCACGAGCTCCTCGAACGCGGAGAGGTTGGCGCCGGGGCTCATGGCCCCGCCCACGCTCTCGGGCATGCCCAGGTACTGGGGCCCGGCATCCGCGAGCAGCTTGAGCTGCTCGAACGTGACGTTGCGCTGGTCCGCGAAGGACTGGTCGTACTGGGACTGGAAGCGGGGATCCTTCGCTCGCTCGCGTGCCGCCTTGCGTGCTTCGGGCCAGCGGCCCAGCAGGATGGCGCCGAGCTCGGCGGTGTCGATCCCGGACGGGGTGGTGGCACCGTCCTCGGGCAGGTCTTCGATGCGGTCGGTATTGGGAACTGTTCCGCTGACCGAGGTAATGGACATCATGACTCCTGACGGTTCTCTGGGACGGGTGGTTTACCCGTCGTCCTGATGGGGGAAGTTGGTGGTGCGGATTCACTGCCGGTCACGGGGCGCAGGCCCTCCACGGCCCACGTGGTGATGATCCGGCTCATGGTGTGGCGATCCGGTTTCGCGGTATCGCCGCCGAGTTCGAGCCAGGCCTCACCCGCGCCGCGGACCATGCCCACGGTGGAAGCGGCCCAGCACTTCAGGACCCCCTCGGGCGTGGCCCGGCTGCCGTGGTGGCGCATGTGCTGCTCCATGAGCAGGTCCCTTACGGAATCCACGAAGCGTTCGATCGTGGAACCCCGTTCCGTGGGTGCGGTCACCACGAAGCGGTAGACCTCACCGGAGGCCGCCACGGACTTGAGGTACTCGGAGACGAGGGCGTGGATCATGGCGGCGAACGTGTCCGCTTCGCTGGCCGCGGCCACCATGCGTCGACGCATCCGGGTCACGAAGTACTCACCCACCGCGGCCTGCACACCGGCCTTGTCCTTGAAGTAGCGGTAGAAGACGGACTTGGAGGTCCCGCACGCCGTGGCGATCTCCTCCATGGACAGCGCAGCACCGTTCGCGGCCACGGCGTCGCGCGCGGCCGTGATCAGTTCGATCCGCCGCACGGCGCGGTGCCGCTGCCAACGCGAGCTCCTGCCGTCCACGGGGTGCGTGACCTGTTTCACGATACCGAGAGTATCAGCTATTCTGGATCCCGAGTGATCCAGATCGCATAAATTCCCCGAAAGGAACTACGCATGAGCGAGAACACGCAGAACACGGCACCGTCCACCCCGGCCACCGGAACCGGTTCCGAACCCGCCAAGCGAGTTGCGGCCCCGGCCGCCTCCTCCGCGCCGCAGGGCGGAGCGACGGGAGCCCGCGCCGTCGTCGTGGCGGGCAACCGCATCCCCTTCTCCCGCGCGGGCGGGCCGTACGCGAACGCGTCCAACCAGGACATGCTGACCGCCGCGATCGACGGGCTCGTGGCCCGGACCGGGATCGCGGGCGAACGCCTGGGCGCCGTGGCGGCTGGTGCCGTGATCAAGCACTCCCGGGACTTCAACCTCACGCGCGAGTCCGTGCTGGGCTCCGCGCTGGACCCCGCGACCCCGGCCTACGACGTCCAGATGGCGTGCGCCACGGGCATGGAGACCGTGAGCTCGATCGCCAACAAGATCCGGCTGGGCCAGATCCGGGCCGGGATCGCCGGTGGTGTGGACTCGTCCTCGGACGCTCCCATCGCCGTGAGCGAGGGGCTGCGCCGCGCGCTGCTCAAGCTGCAGCGCGCCAAGACCACCGCTCAGAAGCTCAAGGCGTTCAAGGACCTGCGCCCGGGCGACCTCGCGCCGTCGGTGCCCTCGTCCGGTGAGCCGCGCACGGGCCTGAGCATGGGTGAGCACCAGGCGCTGACCACCCAGAAGTGGGGCATCACACGCGAGGCCCAGGACGAGCTGGCCGCGGCCTCCCACCAGCACCTGGCCGCCGCGTACGAGCGGGGCTTCTTCGACGACCTCGTGACCCCGTTCAAGGGTCTGACCAAGGACAACAACATGCGCCCGGACTCCACCGTGGAGAAGCTGGGCGGGCTGAACCCCGTGTTCGGCAAGAAGCTCTCCGGTGAGGCCACCATGACGGCCGGCAACTCCACGCCGCTCACGGACGGTGCCTCCACGGTGCTCATCTCGTCCGAGGAGTGGGCCGGTGAGCACCACCTGACCCCGCTCGCCGAGGTCGTGGACAGCGAGGCCGCCGCGGTGGACTTCGTGACCGGCAACGAGGGCCTGCTCATGGCCCCGGCCTACGCCGTGCCGCGTCTGCTGGCCCGCCACGGCCTCACGCTGCAGGAGCTGGACCTCGTGGAGATCCACGAGGCGTTCGCCTCCACCGTGCTGTCGATCCTCGCCGCATGGGAGTCCCCGGAGTTCTGCAAGGACCGCCTGGGCCTGGACGCGCCCCTGGGTTCGGTGGACCGCGCCAAGCTCAACGTCAACGGGTCCTCACTCGCCACTGGGCACCCCTTCGCCGCCACGGGTGGTCGCATCGTTGCCTCCACCGCCAAGGAACTGGCCGCACGTGCCAAGGAGACGGGGAAGCCGCAGACTGCGCTGATCTCGGTGTGCGCCGCCGGTGGTCAGGGTGTGGCCATGCTGCTGCGCTCGGTCTAAGCGAGTTCACGGCCACGGCGAGACACCACGATTTCTGGGAGAGGACACAAGTGACGGACACATATCTGGACATGGTCAATTCGGGGCTGGGCAAGCAGCTCGCCGGCAAACTGGGCCTCCCGCGCCCGGTCACGCTGCGCCGGTTCACCGCGGACGGGGACTTCCCGAGCGGCTCCGTGCTGGTGCTCGGCCGGGGTGCGGCGGGCGACGCCGCGTCGTCGGCCCTGCTCGGCTGGGACCTGGACGTGCGCCGGCACGCTCAGGACGTGGACCGGGTGGGTGCGGTGGTGATCGACTACACGGAGGTCGACAGCCCCGCCGATCTCGCGGACGCCGCCCTCGAGCTGGCCTCGGCCGTGCGCAAGCTGCGCCCGGGCGGGCGGGTCATCACGCTGTCGCGACCGGCGCCCGGGATCGGGACCGGAGCGGCGTCGGGCACGCTGCCCGGCGCGCGGCAGTTGACCCCGTCGCAGGCCGCGGCGCGCCAGGGTGTCGTGGGCATGCTGCGCTCGATCGCCCAGGAGATGCGCGGCGGCGTGACCGCCAACGGCATCCTGCTCGCGGACGGCGTCGCTGCGGACGCTCCCGGTGTCACGGGCGCCCTGCGCTTCTTCCTCTCGGGCCGCAGCGCGTACGTGGACGGGCAGTTCCTGACTGTGGGTGACGACCGCGGGGACGCGGACGTGGACTGGGTGCACCCCGTCGCGGGCAAGGTCGCAGTGGTCACGGGTGCCGCACGCGGGATCGGCGCGCAGGTCACGCGTACGCTCGCGGCCTCGGGTGCCACGGTCATCCCCGTGGACGTGCCCGCCGCCGGTGACGCGCTGAGCAAGCTCGCCAACGAACTGCGCGTGCCCGCGTTGCAGCTGGACGTCACGGACCCGCAGGCCGGACAGAAGATCCTGGACCTCGCGGTGTCCCGGTACGGCCGGCTGGACCTCGTGGTGCACAACGCGGGCATCACGCGGGACAAGATGCTCGCCAACATGGACCAGGCCAAGTGGGATTCCGTGATCGCGGTCAACATCGAATCGCAGTTGCGGATCACCGAGACCCTGCTCGCCTCCGATCAGCTGGGCCCGGCGCCGCGCATCGTGTGCCTCGCGTCCACGAGCGGCGTGGCGGGCAACCGCGGTCAGACCAACTACGCCGCCTCCAAGGCCGGGGTGATCGGTGCGGTGGCCGCCACGGCACCGCTGATCGCGGAGAAGGGCGGGACCATCAACGCCGTGGCCCCCGGGTTCATCGAGTCGGACATGACGGCCAAGATCCCGGCGGCCCGCCGCCAGATCTCCCGCCGATTGAACTCCCTGCAGCAGGGCGGTACGCCGGAGGACGTAGCACAGGCCATCACGTTCCTGCTCTCGGACGCCGCCGGTGGGATCAACGGTCAGACGTTGCGCGTGTGCGGCCAGAGCCTCGTGGGAGCATGATCGTATGAGCACTCCCGACCCGGTCCTGCCCACCGTTCCCTCCGACTACGAACTCGTCCAGCCGGCGGGTTCGGTGAAGCTGCCCGCGCTGTACGCGTCCGCGGGGGCGCGCGCGGCGTCGTCGGCGGCTTCCGACGCCGCCGCTGCGGCCACGCACAAGGTGCTCCCGGCTCTGCGCGACTCGCCCGTGGGGCGCGTGCTGCCCGGCGCGCTGCGTAAGTCCCGCAAGGAACGCGTGGGGGCTGCCCTGCAGGTGCCGCGCGTGGCCCACGTCGTGGAGGACGTTAGCGCGGAACCCGAGTGGCACGAGAAGTTCTGCCGCGTGGTGCACGCAAGCACGCATCCCGTGGCCCCGGGGTCGCAGCACACCACGGTGTTCTCGGGTGCGCTGCACGCGCTCGCGTTCCCCGTGGCCATGTCGATGCTCACGCGCAAGGACTTCCCCCTGCCCGTGCTGGGCATGGTGCACCTGAGCAACACCATCCGCCACGTCACGGACGTGGCCGTGGGGGAGCGGCTCACCGCCACGGCGTGGACCGAGAATTTGGGCACCCACCGGTCCGGGACCACGGTGGACGCCGTCGTGACACTGTCCCGCGAGGGCGGGTCCGTGGTCTGGGCCGGGCGCTCCACGTACCTGGCCAAGGGCGTGCACACCGCGATCGCGGACGAGGGCGCGCGCGTTCCCGAGGAGTCCTCCCACGAGCGCGCACCGTTCGATCCGCCGCAGCAGACCGCGCAGTGGGTCCTGGGCGCCGGGACCGGGCGGGACTACGCGGCGGTCAGCGGCGACTACAACCCCATCCACCTCTCCGACCCGTCCGCCAAGGCGCTCGGGATGAAGGGGGCGATTGCGCACGGGATGTACACGGCCTCGCGCGCGCTGGCGCTGACCGGCGTGCCCGTGGAGGTCCCCTTCGCGTGGTCCGTGGACTTCGCCGTCCCGGTGCAGCTGCCGACTACGGTGGCTGTCTCGGTGGACGACGACGGTCGGGGCGCCCACTGGCGCGGTTCCCGCGTCCTCGTGTGGGACCCCAAGCGGCAACGCCCACACGCGGAGGTCACGGTCACGGCCCTGTGACCGCTCGCTGATCCGCCTGACGAACACCCCCGGGACCGAGGTTCCGGGGGTGTTCGTGTCTGTCGGTGGGGTGGGACACAATGGGGGCGTGAGCACAGACAACGCGCGGCGGGCCACGGACGCCACGGGCCAGAGCCTCAATCCGGACGAGCCCAGCGAGGCACTGCGGGAGGAGTACGCCGATCTCGCGGACCGCGTCCGCGAAGCACGCACGGCGTACTACGTCCACGACCAACCCGTCATATCGGACGCCGAGTACGACCGGTTGTACCGCTCCCTCGAGGAGTTCGAGGCCCTGCATCCCGAACTCAAGGCGAACGATTCCCCCACGCAGGAGGTGGGCGGTGACGTTTCCGCGGCGTTCAGCCCCGTGAAGCACCTCGAGAAGATGTACTCGCTCGAGGACGTCTTCTCCACGGACGAGCTCGTCGCGTGGTTGACCCGCGCCCAGCAGCAGGTCGAGCAGTTGCCGGGTGCGCCCACCGTGGCGTGGCTGAGCGAGGTCAAGATCGACGGCCTGGCCGTGAACCTGCTGTACCGCAACGGTGTGCTTGTCCGGGCCGCCACGCGCGGGGACGGCACCACGGGTGAGGACATCACCCACAACGTGGCCACCATCAAGACCATCCCGCAGCGACTGACCGGTGAGGACTTCCCCGAAGAGGTCGAGATCCGCGGCGAGGTGTTCATCTCCTCCAAGGATTTCCGCGCCCTCAACGAGGCCATCGTGGAAGAAGGCCGTGCGCCGTTCGCGAACCCCCGTAACGCCGCGGCGGGTTCGCTGCGTCAGAAGGACCCGCAGATCACCGCGCGGCGGCCGCTGTCCATGTTCGTGCACGGCATCGGGTTCTCCCGCGGTTTCGAGCTGGAGACGCAGTCCCAGGCGTACGACATCCTGCGGGACTGGGGACTGCCCGTGAGCCCCTACTCCCGGGTGCTGGAATCGGTGGACGAGGTGCTCGAGTTCATCGCGGAGTACGGCGAGAAGCGGCACAGCCTGCTGCACGAGATCGACGGCATCGTGATCAAGGTGGACGACCGCCGCACGCAGTTCCGGCTCGGATACACCTCCCGCGTCCCCCGGTGGGCCGTGGCGTACAAGTACCCGCCGGAGGAGGTCAACACGAAACTCGTGGACATCCTGGTCAACGTGGGTCGTACCGGTCGCGTCACGCCCTTCGGGCTCATGGACCCGGTGCGCGTGGCGGGTTCCACCGTGGAGATGGCCACCCTGCACAACCAGGACGTGGTCAAGGCCAAGGGCGTGCTCATCGGGGACACCGTGGTGCTGCGCAAGGCCGGTGACGTCATCCCGGAGATCGTGGGGCCCGTCGTCGCACTGCGGGACGGCACGGAGCGGGAATTCGTGATGCCCACCGAGTGCCCGTCGTGCGGCACGCCCCTGCGTCCCGCCAAGGAGGGGGACGTGGACATCCGCTGCCCCAATGCGGAGACGTGCCCGTCCCAGCTCAAGGAACGCGTCAACCACGCGGCGGGTCGCGGGGCCTTCGACATCGAGGCCTTGGGGGAGGAAGCGGCCAAGGCCCTGACCCAACCCGTTCCCCAGGACGCACCGGACGGCACCGAGTTCTCCGTGCCCCCGCTGCGCAACGAGGCCGGGTTGTTCGATCTCACGCCGGAGGACCTCAAGGAGGTGAAGGTGTGGCGGGACTCCCGGCGCACCGTCACGGACAAGGAGAGGGGGGAGAAGGCCCAGCGGGTCACCCCCGAACTGGTCCCGTACTTCTGGACCAAGCCCACCAAGAACAAGCCGAGCGTGCCCTCCAAGACCACGGAGATCATGTTCCAGCAGATGGAACAGGCCAAGGACACCGACCTGTGGCGGGTCCTCGTGGCGCTGTCCATCCGCCACGTGGGTCCCACGGCCGCGCGCTCGCTGGCCACGTCCCTGCGCAGCATGGACGCGATCCGCTCGGCGGACCTGGACACGCTCGCGGGCACGGACGGGGTGGGCCCCATCATCGCGCAGGCCGTCATCGAGTTCTTCGAGGAGCCGTGGCGGTGTGAGGTCGTGGACCGCTGGGCCGCCGCGGGTGTGCGCATGGAGGAAGAGGTGGACGAGTCCACCCCCCGCACACTTGAGGGAGTCACCGTGGTGGTCACGGGATCGCTCGAGGCCTACAGCCGGGACTCCGCGAAGGAGGCCATCCTGAAACGCGGCGGCAAGGCGTCCGGGTCGGTGTCCAGGAAGACGGCGTTCCTGGTGGCTGGCGAGAACGCGGGTTCCAAGCTCGACAAGGCGGAGTCGCTCGGGGTTCCCGTGCTGGACGAGGCGGGTTTCGAGCGCTTGCTCGCGCAGGGCCCGTCGGCGTTCGACGACGCCGCTGCCGCACCGGGAGCGCCCTCGGCCGAGGACGCCCAGGACGGTGACCCGGAGGCCTCGGCCCCGGACGTGGCCGAGTCGGATGGCCAGGGCGCCGCGGCTGACGCCCCGGATGCCGCTGCATCCCAGGACAACGCGGGGAAGTGAGACGCGAGATGGCGGATGCACTGGAAGGGCTGGGTCCGGGGTCGGACGAACTGCAGGAGCTGCTGGAGGTCGCGCTGCGCGCCGCACAGGCCGGGGCCGACGTCCTGAGCGGTCGTGACAGCGCCAAGTTCCAGGCACAGACCAAGTCCTCGGACGGCGACTGGGTGACGTCTTTCGACGTCGCCGCGGAGGAGGCTGTGAGTGCCGTCCTGCGCCGGGAACGGCCCCGGGACGCCATCACGGGGGAGGAATCGGGAACGTACGTGCCCGAGCACCGCAGCCCCGTGCGGTGGTCGGTGGACCCGCTGGACGGGACCACCAACTTCATCCGGGACATCGTGTACTACGCCACCTCCGTGGCCGCGTGCGACGAGCACGGGAACTGGCTCGTAGGGGTCGTGAACGCCCCCGCTCTCGGGCGGATCTATTACGGCGTCGCAGGCCTGGGTGCGTGGGTCCGGCGGGACGAACGGGACACGAGGCTCACGGGTCCGGTCCCCGGCCGCCGGGGCGCGCTCTACGGCACGGGTTTCTCGTACGACCCCGCCGTGCGGCGTGAGCAATTCGGCTCGTTCCTGGACACCATGGAGAACTTCTCGGACATGCGGCGCCTGGGAGCGGCCTCCCTGGATCTCTGCATGGTGGCCGACGGCATCCTGGACGGTTACTCCGAACGTGGACTGCACGAGCACGACTGGGCGGCCGGCGCATTGATCGCCCACGAGGCCGGGGCGGTGGTGCAGCGCCCCGATCTGCCCGTTACACCGGCGCTGAGTGAGCAAGAACACTCAGCGGGCAGTGCGATCGCGAACGCATACGAAAAGGCCCGCGTGACCAGTGTGATCGCGGCCTGGGCCCCGCGCTGAGTAATGGTAATCACACCGTTATCGGTTGGCAATCACACCGTTATGCAAGCCGGGAACCCGGGTCGGGTTGACCCGTTCGTCGCGGGTGGCCTAGCGTGGCCGGAGTTGATCGGCCGTGGTGGCCGTGATACGTGTCCGCGACTGGGGGTGTCCCCAGAAACGGGATAACGAAAAAGTAACTTTCTGCTTGGCAATGCCAGGAACGTTACGTTATCGTTATTATCAACTTCCTCAGCGGACTTTCGTGAGCGGAAGTTCGCTTCCGGGCCCGCTCGATCCGTGGCTCGGCTTGTGCTGGATGTTGCCGCAACACCGTACGTCGTCTGTATGGCAGCATTCCGTAGTTTCTACCCCTAACACCAACTGTCAAGGGTGGACGACGGCGCGAAGACACCCAGGGATGGGAACGAGCGTAGGTGGCCTTACGGAGCATAATGAAGACTTCAACCGCTATTCGCCGTGGTGCCGCTGCTGTCCTGATGGGCGGCGTGGCCGTGGGCGCGTTCGCCGTTCCCGCCAACGCCGCTCCCAGCCTTGACGCGATCAAGCAGTGCGAGTCCGGTGGAAACTACCAGGCGCACAACGCTTCCTCCGGTGCCTCGGGTGCCTACCAGTTCCTGACCTCCACCTGGCAGAGCATGGGCGCCATCACCGCTGGCTACGCCAACGCCGCCGATGCTCCCGCCCACGTGCAGGACGCTGCTGCGGCTGCGCTGATGGAGCGTTCCGGCCCGAGCCAGTGGGAGTGCTCCGGCATGATTTCCGGCGGTTCTTACACCGCTCCGGTTACCGCTTCCGTGGCCCCGCAGTCTTCCTCCGTCCAGAAGGCTGCTCCGGTTGAGCAGGCTGCCCCGGTGCAGCAGGCTGCTCCCGCTCCAGTCCAGCAGGCCGCGCCCGTGAAGCAGGCGGCACCGGTGCAGCAGGCTGCTCCGGTGCAGCAGGCTGCCCCCGTGGCCCAGGCTCCGGCCGTGACCTACTCCGCTCCCGCGGCTCCCGTGCAGCAGGCCGCTCCCGCCGCCGGCACCTACACCGTGCAGGCCGGGGACACCCTGGGCACCATCGCCAACAAGCTGGGTGTCAACGGTGGCTGGCAGGCCCTGTTCGCCGCCAACTCCGGCACCGTGGCGGACGCCAACCTGATCTTCCCGGGCCAGGTTCTGAACATCCCCGCCTGATCCAGGCACTCATCGCTTGCGATGACCGGGTGATGCGGAGGACCGAGGTCCGCCGCTGACCCCTCGAAGCCCCGCCCCGCACCGATCCCGGTGTGGGGCGGGGCTTTGTCGTACCCGGAACCGGCCCGGATCCCACGGTGTGGGCTGTCACGCCACGGCATCCTGCGGGGCCCCGATTGCCGAGCCGGAGGATTCCTCGCCGGCTTCCGGGATGCGACCGGTGGGGTGCCACAATGAGGTCATGACGACTGAGATCGCGATCATCGGAGCAGGCATCGCCGGATTGTCCGCGGCCTCGGAGCTGGCGGAACACCGGGGGACTGGTGAGGGAATCCTCGTGTTGGAGGCGGAACGGGACGCGGCCATACACACGTCCTCCCGGTCCGCGCAGCAACTGATCCCGAGCTACGGTCCGGAACCGGTGCTCGAGCTCACCCGCTGGAGCATTGCCCGGTTGCTCGAAGCTGGCAACTATCTGGCGGCGCCGCTCGCGTGGCCCAGCTCGTTCGTCGTCGCCGGCTCGCCCGAGGACGTGGCCGCCATGACTGTTCCCGGGCTGCGTACCCTTGAGGGCGCCGAACTGTTCGAGCTGTGCCCCGAACTGCGGGTAAACCCGCAGCGCTTCCGGACCGCCGCCGTGGACGAGTCCGCCGTGCGCACGGATGCCACCGCCCTCGTGGCATGGCATCGCGAGCGAGCGCTGGCGGCCGGCGTCGAGATCCGGACGAACAGCCGCGTGACCGATGCCAGGCGGGCCGGGGACCTGTGGGAGCTGACCCTCGACGCCGCCCCGCCGAAGACCGTGCGTGCCGCCACGGTCGTCAATGCCGCGGGTGCGTGGGCGGACGAGGTGGGAGCGCTGTTCGGCGCGGCGCCCCAGGGATTACGGCCTCTGCGACGCACGGCGGCCCTCGTGACCTTGGCCGAGCCCATGCCGCCGGAACACCCCATGGTCGACGATGCCGCCGAGGACTGGTACTACCGCCCCGACGCCGCGGGCGCCATGATCTCGCTCGGGGAGGCCGAACCCAGCGAACCGTGCGACGCCCAACCGCACGAGGGCGCCGTCGCCGGGCTGATCGCCACGATCGAGCGGGAGACCATCCTGCGGATCACGGGCGTGGTCAAGGCGTGGACCGGACTGCGCACGGAGCGTCCGAGCGACGTCCCCGTGTGCGGCTGGGACCCGGTGGCACCGGGGATGTTCTGGCTCGCGGGCCAGGGCGGGTACGGGTTCCAGACGAGTTCGGCACTCGCCAGGGCTGCCGCGGAACTGGTGCTGCGCGGTGAGGTGGGGGACTGGCTCAGCCCCGCCACTCGCGATGCTCTGGCCCCGGACGGCTCACCCGATCAGTCCGCGACCCCCAGGTAGCGCGCGAGCCACGCGTACTCCCAGGCCGTGTCCTTCCACTGCGAATAGCGCCCGGACGCGCCACCGTGGCCGCCCGCCATCTCACAGCGCAGCACCACGGTCTCCGGGTGCCGGGCACGAGTGCGCAGGGCGGCGACCCACTTGGCCGGTTCCACGTACAGCACGCGGGTGTCGTTGAGGCTCGTGACCGCCAGGACGGGCGGGTAGTCCGCGTCCCGGAGGTTCTCGTAGGGGGAGTACGAACGCATGTACTCGTAGACCTCGGCCGAGTCCACGGGGTTGCCCCACTCCTCCCACTCGAGGGCGGTGAGCGGCAGCTCGGGCATGAGCATGGACGTCAGCGGGTCCACGAACGGGACCGCCGCGAGCGCCGCACAGTACAGCTCGGGCGCGAGGTTGAGCACGGCTCCCACGAGCAGGCCGCCGGCCGAGCCACCCATCACGGCGATCCGCTGGGCGTCCACGTCCGGGCGGGTGGCGAGGTGGCGGGTGACGGCCACGTAGTCGGTGAACGTGTTGGTCTTGGTGTCCTTCTTACCGTTCTCGTACCACCCGCGGCCGAGTTCGCCACCGCCGCGCACGTGCGCGACCGCCCAGATCACGCCCCGGTCCAGCAGCGACAACCGGGACACGGAGAAGCCGGGGTCCGTGCTGATCTCGTAGGACCCGTAGGCGTACTGGAGTACGGGTGCGGGGCGGGTGGGGTCCAGGTCCGCGCGGCGCACGATGCTCACGGGGATCCGGGTCCCGTCCTCGGTCACGGCCCAGTCCCGTTCCACGGTGTAGTCCTGGCTGTGGTACCCGCCCAGTACGGTGGCCTCGCGCCGAAGGACGGGCTCGCCCACGCCGTACTCGTTCGTCCCGGACTCGCCGGGTTCGGCCGTGGGGATGTCGTAGACGCGCGGCGGAGTCACGAAGGACGTGTAGGACACCCGCACCACGGGGTTCTCGTACTCCGCGGAGAGCACGCCACTCGTGTAGAGCTCCTCGTCGAACGCGGCCTCGGCCCCGTCCAGCAGCGACGACGACGCCGCACCGGCCGCCGCGCTGGGCGCCGCGGCGTCGTCCGACTCCGCAAGGCGTCCTGAGCCCGTGTCCGATGTCGAGGGCACGGCCTCGCGTGGGCCCCCAACGATCTCGTCCACCGCGCGGCGCGGGATCAGGCGGACCCGGGGCGTGGTGTCCGCGCGCAGGGCCACGACCAGGTGGGTGGCGGTGGGAACACAGGACTCGATCCGCACGTCCTCCGACGCCGGGATGACATCCGTGAGCTCGAGGTCCGCGAGGGCACGGCCCGCGTGCCCGAGCGGCATGAGGCTCACCCGGCCGTTGGGGGCGTGCGCGTCGTGGGTCAGGAGCACGTAGTCCTGGCCGGCCACCGTGAGGGGTTCCACCTCGTAGAGCACCCGGTCCTCGCGCGAGATCATGACGCGCCAGGGCAGGGAAGCCGGCCCAGCGGCGTCGTCGGACGCATCGGCGACCGGCTCATCCGTGGGGGAGCCGGTCAGCTCGGTCAACGGCAGGATCCGGTACTCGCTGTACTCCGAGCAGGACGAGGACAGCATGAGCCACTGCTTGTCCGCGGAGAGCTCGGCCCCGAGCCACAGACCGGGGTCGTCCTCCTGGAACAGCAGCTCGTCGGAGGAGGCATCCCGGCCGATGACGTGCCGGTACACGCGCCACGGCCGCCAGGACTCGTCCACGACGATGTAGATCAGCTGGGAGGCGTCCGGTGTGAGGAACGCGCCGTACGAGGTCTGCTCGATCCGGTCCGCGAGCAGTTGTCCCGTGGCGAGATCCTTGACCTGGATCGTGAACCGTTCGTCACCTGCGGTGTCCTCGGACCAGGCCAACCTGGAGCCGTCCTCCGACACGCTGAAGGCGCCCAGCGCGTAGAAGTCGTGCTCCTGGGATGCGGCGTTAGCGTCCAGGAGGGTCTGTTCGCCGTCCAGTGCGGTGCCCGGTTCCACGGTGGGCGGTGTCCACTGCGCGGGGTCGGTGACCGGGACGCGGCAGAAGATCTCGTGGGCGCCGCCCTCGACCGTGCGCGTGAAGTACCACCAGTCCCCGCGACGCGACGGCACGGACAGGTCCGTCTCGAGCGTGCGGTCCTTGATCTCCCCGTAGATCCGCTCGCGCAGGGGCGCCAGATCCTCGGTCGTGGCCTCCGCGTAGGCGTTCTCGGCGTCCAGGTGCGAGCGCACCTCGGGGGAGTCCTTGTCCCGGAGCCACTCGTAGGGATCGGCGAAGGTGTGCCGGTGGAACGTGCGTTCTACCGGGCGGCTCGGGGCCACGGGATAGGACGGCTGCTCGGAAGTCATGCCCACAGTCTAGGGGCGGGTGGGGATGCGCAGACGTGGTCCCGCTCGCGAGCGGCCACAATGGTCCCGTGCAGACTCCCACCCCTTCGCAGTGCGCTATGTCGCGCACCGACACGTGGCTTCAGATCGTCCTGGTGCTCGGCGTGTCCCTCGGAGCGTCCGCGGTTTACGCCGTGCTGGATCTGGCCGAGGTGCTCATGCGGTCCTCGCTGGCCGACACCACGACGACGCTCAACCGGCCCCTGAGCAGCGTCCCCCTGATCGACGCGTTGCGCCAGCTCACGGGCATCGGCTTCGCGCTCGTCCCCGTGCTGCTGGCCCTGTACCTCATGGCCGGGGTGGCGCGGGGGATCCCCGGCGTGCTGTGCAGGATCGGGGTGGATGGGCGCAGACCCGCGTGGGACACGCTGTGGGGAATGGGCCTGTTCGCGGTGATGGGCGGCGGCACCCTGGTGCTCTATCAGGTGGGCCGGTCCCTGGGGATCACCGCGCAGATCACCACATCCACCATGGAGCAGACCTGGTGGGCGGTTTCTTTGCTCGTGCTCTCCGCGCTGCGCCACTCGATCGTGGAAGAGATGATCGTGGTGGCGTTCCTGTGCGAGCGCTTGCGATCCCTCGGATGGTCGTGGTGGCTCGTGGCGGTGGCCTCCGCGGTGGTGCGGGCCAGCTATCACCTGTACCAGGGGTTCGGACCCACGCTCGGGAACCTGGTCATGGGACTCGTGTTCGTGTGGCTCTACCGCCGCGGCGGTCGACTCATGCCGCTGCTGATCGCCCACGCTCTCCTGGACACCGTGGGCTTCCTGGCCCCGCAACTGCTCGCGGGCTGATGCCGGAGACCGGGCGGAGCGGCGTCGTCGGCCGCACCGAAGGGAACCAGATCAAATGGTGACGGTGCCGTCCGGGGTGTCGAACGAGACGGCCATGACCCCGGGGGTGCCGTTGGGGGCGCACCAGGTGACGTCCAGCGAGCCCAGGACGTCCTCCACGGGACCGCCGAGCCACTCCGTGACGCGGTCGGGGGAGCCGGCGATCTCCATCCCGCTCAACCGGACGTCCGTGATCCGCGCCTGGGACGGGTGCATCTCGTCCTCGGAATCGAAGTGCACCATGAACGGCAACTGCGGGTCGGAGATCAAACCCTTCACGCCGATCTGATGCCATTCGAGCTGCCGACCGTCGGGGAACAACCGGCCACCGGGCACGGAGGGGCGGCCCAGCTTGGCCTCGAAGGGCGCGAGGTCGGGGACCTCTACGACCCAGCCGAGCCAGCCGCCGCCGGCGTCGGAACGGGCACGGACGGCCTGACCGAACGGCGCCTTCTCCGCGGCGGGGTGCTCGAGCACCGTGACGACCTCCACGTACTGGTGGTCGGTGAGCGGCAGGATCATGTTCCGGGTGCCGAAACGGGGGTGCACACCGCCCTTGACCGGTTCGATCCCCAACCGGTTCGCGATGCGTTCGGTGGTGGCCTCGAGGCCGTCGGGCTGAGCCGCGAAGGAAACGTGATCCAAGTTCATGACGCCATGGTGGCACCGGCCACACGGGCCACCAAATCGAGCGCGAGCCCGGCGAGTGTGTGACCTGCGCCGCCCGGTCCGGTGGGCAGGGCCGGCTCTCCGCACCTCCCGAGACCTGGCATCGGGACGGCTGATCCGGGCGGGGACTGTGTTGGTCCAGGTCCACGAGACGCGCGTCTCAAAGGCTGGAGTTCGCAGCATCAGCCGGGGAGTCTCCGACCGAACCCTCGCTATATGACCTGAGACCGATATCGATCCCGATCACTACGAGGTGGTTCCCGTGTCCGCAAATGCCGTCGGTTTCACACTCCTGATCCTCCGAGTCGCCCTGCTCCTGGGGAAGTTCGTGCGCGTCAAGGTGGGTTGGGTCCAGAGCCTGTTCCGCAGCGACGAGTACTACTCCGCTGGCACTATGACCAGCTGCCCGTCCTCCGTGGAACCGTTCTCCCTGCACATGTCCATCGCGGCCGTGGCTGGCGGCGTTCACCATCCTGGCGGTGGTCGGCATCGCGTTCAACGTGGCCATTTTCCTGTGGTTGGCACCCCACATCATCGGTCGCTACTGGCTCGCGCGCGGTATCGGTGACTACCACCCGTCCATGGGGGTGACCGCCACCGGGCTGATCCTCATGCGCGTGGTGGACCCGGAGGCCAAGACCCGGTGTTCGAGGCGTTCGGTTACAAGCAGCTGGTGTTCGAACCGTTCTTCGGGGGCGGGTTGGTCACGGTGCTGGCCATCCCCGTCATCTACCTGACCGGCGTGCGGCCGTTGTTCTTCGTGATGCTCGCGGTGTTCGTGATCGCGGTGCTCACGGGTCTGTTCTACGTCCATCCACATGAGATGAAGGACCGGGAACTGCACACCCGGGAGATGGAACAGCAGGAACGAGCGGCCACTGACCCCGAGCCCGCTCGCAGCGTCCCCGGCTTGACTCCCGCCCCGCCGGGTTCGGACAATGAGGTAATAGGTCACGAGAGTCAGCGCGAAGCCCCAGCTAGCTGACCGGCAACCCTCCCTTCCGCGGTGGGGTGCCCTGGGTGAGGACCTGGCCGTGGCGTCGACCGACGTCGTGCGGCAAGCGCGGGTCATTGGTGCCCGGTCACAGCACGGGCACCGTGCGGATCGCCACCGGACCCCTGATCCTTCCGAGAAGGAGTACGGCCATGAGCACCGCTCCCACCCCCGACAATCCCCAGGGCTGGTCGTTCGAGACCCGACAGATCCACGCGGGCCAGAACCCCGACCCTGTGACCGGGTCGCGCGCCCTGCCGATCCACCAGACCACGTCCTTCGTGTTCCCGGACGCCCGCACGGCGGCGGCCCGGTTCGCGCTCGAGGAGATGGGTCCCATCTACTCGCGCCTGACCAACCCCACCACGGAGGTCGTGGAGAACCGGGTCGCGTCCCTCGAGGGCGGCGTGGGGGCCCTGATGGTCTCCTCCGGGCAGGCCGCGGCCACGCTCGCGATCCTCAACCTGGGCGGCGCCGGAACCCACGTGGTGGCCAGCCCGTCCCTGTACGGCGGGTCGTACAACCTGCTCAAGCACACGCTGCCGCGCATGGGCGTGGAGACCACGTTCGTCTCGGACCCGGACAATCCCGCGCAGTGGCGGGACGCGGTGCGCGAGAACACCGTGGCGTTCTTCGGTGAATCCATCCCGAACCCCCGCAACGACGTGCTCGACATCGAGACGATCGCCGGGATCGCCCACGAGGCGGGTGTCCCGCTCATCGTGGACAACACGATCGCCACGCCCTACCTGGTGCGGCCCATCGAGTGGGGCGCGGACATCGTGCTGCACTCGGCCACCAAGTTCCTGGGCGGCCACGGCACGGCGATCGGCGGGTTCATCGTGGACACCGGAGCGTTCGACTACTCGCGGGACCCCGAGCGCTTCCCCGGTTTCAACCAGCCGGACGAGACGTACAACGGGCTCGTCTACGCCCGCGATCTCGGTGCGGACGGGGCCTTCGGCGTCAACCTCTCGTACATCCTCAAAGCGCGTGTGCAGTTGCTGCGCGATCTGGGGACCTCGATCTCTCCGTTCAACGCGTTCTTGATCGAGCAGGGCATCGAGACGCTGTCGTTGCGCATGGAACGTCACGTGGCCAACGCGCAGAAGGTCGCCGAGTGGCTCGAGGCCCGCCCCGAGGTGCGCTCGGTGTCCTACGCCGGTCTCGAGTCCTCGCGCTGGCACGACCGCGCCCTGAAGTACGCGCCCAAGGGTGCCGGGTCGGTGCTCGGTTTCGTGCTCGACGGCGGCCGGGACGCCGGTGTCGCGTTCGTGGACGCCCTGAGCCTGCACTCCAACGTGGCGAACATCGGCGACGTGCGCTCGCTCGTGATTCACCCCGCCTCCACGACGCACGCCCAGCTCAAGGACGAGGAGCAGCTCGCGGCCGGCGTGGAACCGGGATTCGTGCGGCTGTCCGTGGGTGTCGAGGGCATCGACGACATCCTCGCGGACCTCGAGTCCGGATTCGCCGCGGTGGGTGCGCGCGGCGACGCTGCCGGCGACGCGGCGTCGTCGGCGGAGGACACGGGGAACTGACCATGACGGTCGTGGGCAACGGGCCGCGCACGCGGCGCGACGGCGTCGTACGGCGGGCCGAACTCGGCGAGCTCGTGCTCGAGTCCCGGTTCCGGCTGCCGGACGTGCACCTCGCGTACGAGACGTGGGGCGAGCTCGCGGCGGACGGTTCCAACGCGGTGCTGATCGAGCACGCGCTCACGGGTGACACGCACGTGGCGCGCGGTGGTGCGGGGCATGAGGACGCCGCGAGCGCTCCCGAGGGCGCGGCCGCCGCGGCGGACGGTTGGTGGGACGGACTCGTGGGCCCGGGTGCCGCGATCGACACGGACCGCTACTTCGTGGTGTGCGCCAACATCCTGGGTGGGTGCTACGGCAGCACGGGACCCGCGAGCCCCGCACCGGACGGCGTCCCGTGGGGCTCGCGTTTCCCGCGCGTGACCGTGCGGGACTCGGTGACCGCGGAGGCCCTGCTCGCTCGGGCGCTCGGAGTCTCCCGGTGGCGGCTCGTGATCGGCGGGTCCATGGGCGGGGCGCGCGCCCTCGAGTGGGCCGTGTCCCACCCGGATCGGGTGGCCGCGTGCGCCGTGATCGCGGCCAACGCGCGCGTGGGTGCCGAGCAGCTCGCGTGGGGACAGGCACAGTCGCTCGCGATCCGCCAGGACCCGAACTTCCGGGGCGGCGACTACTACGCGGGCGAGTACCCGGAGGCGGGTCTGGGGCTCGCGCGGCGGATCGCGCACATCACCTATCGCAGCGCGCACGAGCTGGAGACGCGCTTCGGCCGCGACCCCCAACCCCGTGAGGACCCCGAGGCCACCCACGTCGCGGACCGCGGTCGGTACCAGGTGGAGAGCTACCTGGACCACCAGGCGTCCAAACTCGCGGGCCGCTTCGACGCGAACTCGTACCTGAGTGTCAACGAGACCTTGATGTCGCACGACGTCGCTCGGGGCCGCGGCGAGCTACGGGACGTCCTCGCCCGCACCCGGTGCGAGTGGCTCGTGGCCGCGGTGGACTCCGATCGGTTGTTCTTCCCCTCGGAATCCGCCGAACTCGTGGCTGCGCTGCCGGGGGAGCAGGAGCTGCACACGATCACGTCCCCGAGCGGGCACGACGGGTTCCTGATCGAGACTCCGCAGGTGGGCATGTTGCTGCGGGAGACCGTGCTGCGGGACTGAGCAGGGAGCCCTGACGGGCCGGCCTGGCCGGGGAGACCCAGTGGGCCCGGGCCGGCTCAGCCCTCCCGGTCCTCGCCGGGAATGCCCTCGCCCGCACCGGGGATCGTGGTGCGCCCGAACGAAGGGCGCTTGGCGGTGATGTTGTCCCCGGAGCTGCGACGCCGGATCCGGCGGCCGACCCACGGGACCAGGTACTTCCCGGCCCACACGAGGTCCTCGCGACGCGCCTCGCGCCACGTGCGCACGGGACGGTCCCCGAGCTCGCCGGGGACCAGGTCGTGCTCGACCCCCAGGGAGTCCAGGACCTCGCACGCGATGAGCTGGTGGCCCAGGGGCGAGAAGTGCAACCGGTCCGGTGCCCACATGGCAGGTTCCCCCAGTTGCTGCAGTCCCCAGAGGTTCACCATCACGGCGTCGTGCCGGGCGGCCACCACGCGCAGGTTCTCGTTGAAGATCGCCACGCGCCCGCGGATGCTGCGCAGCACGGGGGTGTTGCCGATGTCCGGGCCGTCGAACATCGTGACCGTGGCACCCGTGGCGGCGAGTTTCTCGATCACGGCGTCGAGCCGCACCGCGATGTCGTCCGGATCCGCACCGGGTCGCAGCATGTCGTTGCCGCCCGCGCTGATGGTCACGAGGTCCGGGCGCAGTTCGATGGCCGGTTCCAGCTGTTCGTCCACGATGCCCTGAAAGAGCCGACCGCGGATCGCGAGGTTGGCGTACGCGAAGTCGTCGGTGTGGCGCGCGAGCTCCTCGGCCACGCGATCGGCCCAACCGCGCACACCGCCGGGTACGGCGTCGTCGGGATCGCCGACGCCCTCCGTGAAAGAATCGCCGATCGAGACCATGCGGTGCCAAGGGTGCTTCGGGTCGGAGGGGGCTCGGGAGTGAGTGCTCTTATCCATACCCGGTTTCTAACACACCCGCCTGAACGACTCAGGCCCGCGGGCAGTGCCGGGTGGGCATGTCAGGATGGAACCATGCAGCAAGCTCCCCACGTGATCTGGAACAACGAACCGCAGGACCGCGCCGGAACACCCTTGGTGGTCATGTTCCACGGCTACGGTTCGTACGAGGAAGACCTCATGGCCCTGAGCTTCGCGCTACCGCAGGGCTACACGTACGCGTCCGTGCGCGCACCGCAGCGTGCGGGCATGGGGTTCCAGTGGTTCCCGCTGGCCGCAGATCTCGCGTTCACCACGGACGCCGTGGTCGCCGCGGCCGAGGCCGTGATCGAGTGGTTGCGCGAAGAGTCCCAGCAGCACACGCACGTCTTCCTACTGGGGTTCTCCCAGGGCATGGCCATGGCCACGACCGTGGCGCGTCACGTCCCCGAGCTCGTGGACGCCGTCGTGGGGATGTCCGGGTTCGTGATCCCCGTGGCGCCCGACGACGCCCAAGCTGATTTCTTCCGGGACGACCGGCTGCGCGCCGAGCCGCTGCGCATGTTCTGGGGCCGGGACCCGGAGGACCCCGTGATCACCTCGGTGCTCGTAGACGGCACCGCCGAGTGGGCCAACGATCACACCGAGCTGACCAAGATCCAGTACCGGGGCATCGGTCACGGGGTCTGCCCGGAGGAACTCGCGCACATTAAGGAGTATCTCCAGGCCGCCGTGGACGCGACCTCGTAGGGCGTCAGCCCGTCACGATGCGCACGGGCGGCAGCTCCGCCCCGACCACCGCGATCACGTCTCCGGCGTGCAGTTGCGCGCCGCGGCGCAGTTCCACCGCGCCGTTGACCGTGACCTGCCCCTCGGACACCAAGTGCTTGGCGTGTTGGCCGTCCTCCGCGAGGTTCGCGAGCTTGAGCGCTTGGCCCAATCGGATCATCTCGTCACGGATCGGGAGTTCTTCGTAGTCGTCGTGATGCATGGGTCCATCCTCGCAGGCTCGGGAGTAGCCTACATCGGTGACTTCTCCCACCCCCGTCCTCTTATAAACATCTCCGAGCAGA
>NZ_LZMM01000062.1:0-7825 GCF_001665945.1 Kocuria sp. ICS0012
GATGTGACGCGGTTGTGCCCACGAGACCTGGAGTGTGGGCAACCTGCCCGAGCTGGGGTGGGGGGGGGGGGGGGGGGGGGGGGCGGGGGAGAACGGGGGGGGCCCCCCCCCCCCCCCCCCCCCCCCCCCCCCCAACAACACCCCCCCCCCCCCCCCACCCCCCCCCCCCCCGCCCCGTGATTCCTCTATGAAGGACCCCCCCCCCCCGCCCGCGGGGGGGGGGGGGGGGGGGGGGGGGGCGGGCCCCCCCCCCCCCCCCCCCCCCCCCCCCCCCCCCCCCCCCCCCCCACCCCAGCTCACAACACTGCCGCCGGCCAGGCGCCCTCTCGCGCGCCGCCGGCTCGACCGGCGGAGCGGTCGAGATGGAGAAGTTGGTCTATGACCGTTAGGGCGGGTTTGGTGTTCAATGGGATGGAATGGTGTTGCTGATGTGAAGGAGGCGTGATGGCGCAGCGTAAAAGTGCGACCAAGACAGAGGCGCGGGAGCGGGCCCGCCGGGCGGCTGCGGAGTCGATGGCTCGGGAGCAGCGGTTGCTGGAACTGGGTGAGGAGTTCTTCGTCGCCCAGGGCGAGGCCGAGCAGATCATGGAAACGGCCGAGCAGCGGATCGCAGAGATTCGGGCCAAGGCCGAGCAAGAAGCCGCGCGGGCCACGGAGAATCAGGTGCGCGTGGTGGCCGGCATGAAGGGTGAGCGGGTCACCGTGGCAGAGATTGCCCAACGTTTAGAGCTGTCGGCCGCTGAGGTTCGTGCCTTGCTAAAGCCTCCGACCGCAACAACCTCAGTTGACTCAGAGCAGCAGGGCGCTTCCTCTGTGGAGGACGTCAAGTAGAGAGCTAGTTCTCTGCTCCAGGTGTGTTTTCATCGGAGGGTGCTGCTTGATCTGCTGCTGAGGTGGAGTCGCCCGGAGCGTAGAGGTCTGGCATTAGTGTTCTTCCCCAATACACCAGGTTGCCTCCACCTTTTGTATGGGGGATCGACTCCGCCAGCCTTTCCGGTGAGTACCCAACATGCTTAAGGCAACGGGCGGCTACCACAACGGTGAGCGAGGCAACGAGCACGCGGGTTTGTGCGATCTCTGTCTGCTTCTCCAGGCCATGCGCGTAGTTGTTGCGCAAATCCTTCACCGCCTTCTTCCATAAGCTTTGTGCTTCGGGTGCCGTCCCGCAGATCATCGGCACCAGTGGCCGCACGTCGTCCAGAATGTCTTGGATGCGCTGATCGAGTGTGGGCTGACTCGACTGACCAATGAAGACATGTTCCTGCAGGAATGACGCCATGAGGTCGTCGATGTCTCCTTCCTCCTCAGCCCTCGTGATGATGCGGCTGATGACGCGACGGACCGTTCTCGCTTGAGCCTTCGTCAGATCACCCGACTTCTTCGGGTTGAGCTTCCGATGTAGCCCCTCCAGGGCCATGACCATCGTGGTGAACTCTGCGTCCACGAACCGTTCGCCATACTTGCCACGGGCGAGGATGCTAGCCGTGGTTCCAGGAGCTCGCCCTAGGCATGAGTGCCGTTCCAACCAGGTAGCAATGGGCTGGACACCAGACTCGTCCCTACGGGCAGCCATGCCGTCATGACGCTGATCCCCCAAGGCGTCTTCAACCATCCAACCGTCAACTTCCAACGATTGCTCGGGCCCGTCTGCGATCAGCACGCGGTACCGGTCGATCACGGCTCGGTCCATGCGCACCAGTGAGAAGAACTCTTGAAGATGAACGGCGAAGTGCTGAGTCACTTGCCTTAGCGGCATCGCTTCACGGCCCGTCCACTCCAACTGTGTCCGCCTGACGACGGACTCCTGGTGAGCTTCATATCGTCGCTCACCAGGAAAGGTGAGGCGCACTGTTCCGGGCAGCGGGCCGGCCACCGGCGCGTCCAAGTTCTCGATTTCTTGCTGCTCCTCAGCATGGCCACGGGAGCTTTCGAGGGACGCGACTGGCGCTTGCGCCCATGCATCCAAGCCACTGAGATGAACGAACGCATGTGTCACACGGTCCTCTTCTGTCAGCTGAGCTCCGTATACCAACCAAGCTGCTCGAAGTCCTTGCTGAACTAGCTCCACGTCATTCTCAAAGATCCCAGAGCCAGCCTGGCTTTGGATCACCACGTCGAAGAGGGTTACTGCTTGTGGAAATCCCATAAGAGCGCCATGAACAATTGGGATGCGTCTTTGGGACCACGGGGCGAGTTCACCGCTCAAGATCAACGTGGGAGTGTGGTTATGGACTCGCAAGAGGCCGGGCACCTCTCGTTCGCGATCCTCCGGTAAGCAGAAGAATCCCAACCACTCGTTGTCATCCAGCTGCTTCATGTGCACCTCTTCCTAGAACAGGGTGGGGTGGTCAGGATCGATGCCGTGCACGAGCTCACGCACCACGTCCTCGTCCCACCCTCGGGTTTTCAACTCCTCGCGCAGCTGCCGGGACCGCGCCGAGCGTTCGGCCCGCGACAGCCTCCGCCACCGGGCGGTGGTGGCCGAGGGCATCCTGCCCTTCATCGCCCGGTCGGCCATGTTCTCCGACCGGCTGCCCAACAGCAGGTGCGTGGACGGCTCCAAGCTCGCGTGCACGCACAGCGGGACGTCGCACCAGTGCAGCGCGGTCAGCCCCTCGATCGCACTCAGCCCGCCGTGGACGGTGGCCAAGGAGAAGCGGTGGGCGGCGACGGCTCTCTGACCGTTGGCGGTGGGCAGCCAGAAACGGCCGTAGCCGTCATCACTGATCGCCCCGAGCCACAGCCAGCACGAGTCGGGTTCCGGGCCTTTCAGGACGTGGGAGTAGAAGCGTTCAACGTCCGCGGACTGCACGGCGGGCCTCCGCTTGGTGGACCAGCAGCAACAGCAGACCCGTGAGCACGGCACCCACTGCGATCGCCGGCCAGGTGTTGTCGTTGATGCCCACTACGGTCCACACCCAGAACAGATACAGGGTGATGGCCACAGTGCCGGCCACACGGTGCCGTAGCGCGGAGGGCATCGGGATGATGCGCAGCACCCAGTGCGCTATCGCGTGGCCGATGCGGTAGAACAGCCGCACCCACCACAGCAGGTAGAGGATCACGAGGCGGGGCATCACCGATCTCCTCTCGGCGCAGGGGCATCATGGGTGGCCGCCAGTGCTTCGGCGTCCCAGACGTCAATCTCGTCTTCGGGTAGCTCCAGACTCACATGCGCCAGAGACTTAATCTCTCCGCGCAGCACCCGCCCCACCGCGCCCTTGGACACCCCCACCCGGCGGTGGATCTTGTAGTGGGACAGCCCCGCCCGGTGCAGCCGGTGAATGGCGCGCACCTGCTCGGGAGTGATCGGGGACTTCCGCCCCAGCTGCACCCCGCGGGCCCGGGCGGCCTCCAGCCCGTCCTGGACCCGCTCCACGATCAGTGCGCGCTGGTACTCGGCCATCGCCACGAACACGTTGAGCTGGAAGCGCCTGGCCGGGGTGGTGGTGTCGATGGCGTCGGTGAGACTGCGCAGCGCCACCCCGCGGCGGATCAGCTCGTCAATCGTGGTGACCATGTGGACCAGGGAACGCCCCAGCCGGTCCAGGGAGTACAGCACCAAGGTGTCTCCCTCCCGGGCTTCGGCCATGAGCGCGGCCAGGCCCGGTCGCTCTGCCTGGGTGCCGCTGACCTTGTCGGTGAAGACCAGCTCCGCCGGCACTCCGGCCTCGGTGAGCGCGCGCAGCTGCACGTCGAGGTTCTGGGAGGTGGTGGACACTCGGGCGTAGCCGAGCAGCCGGCCGGGGTGACTCGAAATGGAGCCGTTGTGAGCTTTTTGAGTCATCGCGTATCGAGTCCTGGATTTCGAGTCGGGATTTGGGAAGCTGTGGCCGGCCCTCGTCGGCGGGCCGGCCACTATGGTCACTGAATCATCCGCGTTTTTAGCATCAAGCTCACACCAGTGGACCATGCAGATGGTATCGGTCAGGTTGTCGTCAAAACCTCCATTCCGATGTTTGCCCTTCGAGGTATCAGCCGACGGGGCAGCGCGAAGGGAAAACGGGACCGCGGACGTTTGATGGTGTAGCTTCGCAGCCAGCGACATTGAGACTCAGAACGGTGTTCCAACATTTACTTTGTACCGGCATGCCCGGTCTGCCCCGCTAGTGAGACAAGGAAGTCCGATGAACAGAGACGAGTTGGTGTTCGGCGTCGCGGGCAGCACAGCAACCCCAGCGGTGTCGATCACACTGGCCCAAGCCGGTCTGCGCGAACGTGAGCATCTGCAGGAGTGGGTACTCGCACACCCGGAGATGCTCGGTGCCGATGTCCTGGTCATCACCAGTGAGTTCGACCGCTGGATGTCCCGGGACGGGCGCGAAGCCGACCGATTGGACGTGCTCGGCCTCGATGCGGACGGGCGACTGGTGGTGGCCGAATTGAAGCGAGATCAAGCCCCGGACTTCGTCACCCTGCAATCGATCAAATATGCGGCCATGGCATCACGATTCGAGGTGGAGCAGTTGGCCGACGCCTACCTCAACTTCCATTCCCAAGAGGACGACGCCCCCACCACCGCCGAGGAAGCACTGGCCGTTCTCCGAACCCACGCACCTGCCCTGTCCTCCGAAACCCTTCGATCGCCGCGCATAGTGCTCATTGCCGGGAGCTTCCCGACCACGTTGACATCATCAGTGGTCTGGCTCGGTGAACAGGGAATCGACTTCACCTTGATCCAGGTCGGCGCCTACCGGCTCGGGGACCACCATTTGGTCACTGTGTCCCAAGTCTGGCCACCGCCTGAAGCCGAGGAATTCGTCGTGGCACCCTCACGAGCGGAACGGAGTACGAGCACAACCATCACTGCGCCCGAGGCCCCCTGGACCGTTGACGATCTCACGCAACTGGCAAATGCGACCTCCAGCCCCACTATCCTCGCCACGATGGACCTGTGCGCCGCAGCACCGGGGAAATGGATCGGCGGCGATCAGGTCATGGAACACACCGGCAGAGAAAAGAACGCCCACCGCGGAGACTATGGAGGCTTCGCCATTACGTTGCGTCGCCGGTTCAATCGCAGCAATGCCCCTTACGAAATGAACTATGCCGTCGGCGATACGCCGCAACAGTACTATCGCCTCTCACCAGAGATCGCCCAGATGTGGCAGCAACTACGCCCCCAGCAAGACTCGACCGGCACGCCGGCGACATGACCGCTTTTTTCACTTGGGACTGATGCATCTGCAAGTGACAACTGAGCTGGATTGATGGCCGCTAACCGGGCCATATGTAAAGCCGAAAAAGAGTGATACGCGGTCAGACATCACCTGCGCACACATTAGCCCCATGGGTCATGATGGTGCTCATGCATCCAGTACCTGACCCATCTTCCGACGATGCTCGCTACCGAGCCGCTATTAACGAATTAATCACTGATTGGGATCGGCGGCAGTGGGATGGGCGTCGAGTCCAGCCCGAATCCATGGAGCAGTTTCTCATCATCGCAGGATTCGCGAGCCAGGGATACGAGCAGGCCCGAGCCTACCTGTTAGCGCTGAACAAAGTGCCGGAAAGTGCGGTGATGCCGTTGGCGCGCGCTGTGTTTGAGGGGGCCATTACTGCTCAGTGGCTGGCCCTGGTGTCAGATGGGTGGAAAGCCATTGCGCAGGAGCACGTGCGCCAACAACAAGCACTAGCGGGTGACCTGCTGGCCACTAGGATACCAGAATACGACGCCATTGCCCATCGGCTAGAGGCGTCGGTACAGCACCACCCGGAGCGACTGACAAACTTCCACACGAGGCAGGGGCGCTACTTCAGCGAGCGTTGCAAAGACCTGACCACGAAGGACGCATACATCCAATTTCGGATGTTATCCACTGAAGCTCACCCGACGGTGGCCGTGTCTGGTAAATGGATCCACGGCCCGCTGGAGTCGGGAGGGCCGGCACGGATGGTGAAGCCGGGCCTAGGCACGGACGGCTACTGGCCACAGCTGATCGTGACGTCATTGACGCTGCTGGCCGGGGCGCAGACGGCATTGGACGGCAACGAAGAACGGAGACAGTTCCTGGAGCGGATAGCGCAAGAAACCGGGGCGATGACGAGGCTAGAACTGAGTCAGGCGTACTACGACCGCATGTCAAATCCGTAGTCGTGATCATGTGGATCTTCTCGGCTAGAGAAAGGACATGTTTGCTGTAGGTTCCAGTCGAAAATACACCGATTCGGCATGGGCGAAATTATACTCGGCACCGCGCGCGCCGCAATGGGACTAAAGGGAATTACATTCATGCAGATCTTGCATCCAGTGGCTCAAAGCGGCACAGAGGAAAAATTCTGTATTTTTATTTATAGGCACAAAACCACATATTCCACTGGCGCCCAGTAAGGCAAGTGGAGATTGAATGATAAAACGCGCTCTCCGTTTACATCACACATATCACGTCCTTTGGCCTTCTCATTGCTTGGTGGACGGCGCCCGAGCACCTTTCAATTCCAGGTCAGTTCGATGGGATCCCACTCCTCTTCGTCGAGATCTCCATTTAGCACCGGATCCAGAAGGCGTTGGGCCAGGGCAGTAGCTGCGTCGATGGCTTGGTGATCGGCGCAAGCGGGGATAGTGCGGGCCATTTTGGTGTAGCTGGACCCCCAAGTGGTGGGGACGGTGAAGTGGGTAAAAAGTTCGAGGCGGCGGCGTCGACGTTCGGTGTCGATTGCTTTGGCAAGGGTTGCAGCGCGAAGGGGGTGGGTGGTGGCGATGACGACGATGTCCACGAGGTCTTTCTCTCGGGAAGAGTGAGCACCGTTGTAGGTGGTCATGGTGGCGCAGACCTTGTCGGCAATCTGGTCCACGATCGGGTAGAGCCGGTAGTCGGTGGTTACCAGGCGGGGTAAGTGGAGACGGTTGGCCGGGGTGGTGGTCTCGATGGGCGCGGTGACTCCGGCGCCGATGGCCAGGTCCACGTGGAAGGAGCTGAGTTTTGTAGTGCCCAGGTAGGGGATGAACGTGACCCGGTAGCCGTCGGTGTAGGGCTGAGCCTGTCCCTCCATCGCGTCGACGTGGCTGTCGTAGACGAACCGGAAGTAGTCCCCTAGGTCGACTGCCACCAGGCGCTTGAGGTCTTCGAGAGCCTGATCGAGGGTGAACCCGTTGCGGTAGAGGTCCACGTCCAAGGTGGCCCGGGTGGAGGGGATGCGCGCGAGCATACCCGTACCACCCTTAAGGACCCACTCTGAATTGGCGCCATCGGAGAAGACACGGCACAGGAACCGATCGAAACACGCCTGCCGGATCATGTTGCTGACATTGCGTGAGCGGTCCTGTTTGCCGGCATTGCGCGCGGCATTCTTGATGGCACTGTCCACTGCTGCGGAGGTGGGATAGGGCGGCTCAGATGACATGGACACCTTTCATGGAGGGCTGGAGGAACTGCAGGTGCGGGGAGGAGCCGCTGCGGAGGACGAGTAAGTAGCACATAGCACCAGACGAGCTTCATCAGAACGTCTTGGCAGTGAGTGACTACGCAGTATGGCTTACGGGGAACCCTGTAATGATGGGGGGCGTCCTCACGGGTAGGTGCCGCTCTGAGGCCTCTACGAGGACGAGGCCTCCTCTTCTGCCGGCGGAGGGTCTTGGGTCAAGGCGGTGGCCTGATGTGACCCCCCTGAATGATTCAGTGAACTACGCAGCCGCGCCGCTGTCTGTTGCCAGGCGGGGTTAGTGAACGGCTCCAGCGCGGTACGCACGGCGGTCATGTTCACGGCGTTGAGCTGGGACAGCGAGGTGTTGGTGCGTAGGACTTTGAAGCGCCCTGAGTTTGTTGGAGGCTCCTGACCTTGGAAACGAGGATGGAGTTATGCCGAAGGAACTGGCGAATGG
>NZ_LZMM01000063.1:0-36974 GCF_001665945.1 Kocuria sp. ICS0012
GCCCGGCGGGGGCCGCCCGCGGGGGGGGGGGGGGGCGCCCCCCCCCCCCCCCGGGGGGGGGGGCGGGGGGGGGGGGGGGCCCCCCGCCGTTCCACGGGGCGATGGCTGGTGGCTCGCGTGGTCACTCCCCGTCAGGGCCGCTGGCGCGTGACGGGAAACGGTCGACGTCGCTCACTCAGGCGGCGTCGTACCCCGCCTTCACACACAGCACAGGGCACCCGGCCTCGAGCAGCAGCCGCTGCGTGGTGGGGGCCATGATCAACTTGCCCACCGGGGTGCGCCGGCGGGTCCCGATCACGAGCAGAGCGGTCCGGTCGCGATCGGTGGCCTCGAGGATGACGTCCGCCGGATCGGCGTCGTGCGCCACGGGGACCAGCTCGTAGGACACGCCGCTCTCGTCGAGCGCGGCGCGGTCCTCCTTCACGGCGGCTTCGGTGTCCTCGGGGCCGGTGTGCCGCCCCCAGCGCTTGGTGTGATGGCCCTGGACCACCACGAGGTCCGCCGAACGCAGGGTGGCCTCGGTGATCCCGGCGCGCAGGGCGGCCCGGCCGGCGGGGGTGGGTAAGTATCCGACAACGATGTTCATGACGTCTCCGGGTCCGTGAGCGGGTGGGTGGGGGCGTGGACTCAGCGGTCCACGTCCTCCAGGTTGGCGAGGTCCTCGGGGTGCTGGAAGCGGGTGCGGCGACCCGTGAACAGGCGGGCGTACAGGAAGTTCAGCAGCCACAGGACCAGGCCCAGGGCGATTAGGACGAGCGCGATCTGGTACTCGATCACGTCCTGCGCCCACGGCCCCAGCAGGAACGTGCACGTGATGGCGCCCAGGTAGGGCAGGACGCGCGGGGCGTGGAAGTAGTCGTGACCCTCCTGGGAACGGTCACGGCGCAGGATCACGGCGGCCACATTGACCACCGTGAACACGGCGAGCAACAGCAACGCCGTGGTGCCGCCCAACGCCGCGGCGGTGCCCTTACCCATCGCGTTGTTCACCAGGATGATGAGCACCATGCCCAGTACGGTGGTGAAGATGATCGCGGTCCAGGGGGTGCGACGCCCGGGGAGCACCTTGCCCAGGAAGCCCGGGATCACGCCCTGCCGCGCCATGCCGTAGAGCAGACGCGAGGCCATGAGCATGTTGATCAATGCGGTGTTGGCGACCGCGAAGATGGTCAGGAACGGGTAGATGGTGTCGATCGGCAGACCGGGGGCACCGATGCGCACCACGTCCAGCAGAGGGGTCGTGGACTGTCCCAGTTCACCAATGGGCACGATCGCCACCGTGAACACGGACACCAGCACGTAGATCACGCCGGTGATGCACAGGCCCAGCAGCATCACGCGCGGGAAGTTGCGCGTGGGGTCCTTGGTCTCCTCGACCATGTTGACCGAGTCCTCGAAGCCCACGAAGGAGAAGAACGCGAGGGACGTGACGGCGGTCAGGGCCAGGAACATGCCCTTGTCGTCCGAGGTCTCGAAGATCACCGTGCGGCTGAAGTCCGCGTTGCCCTGGGCCGCGGCCCAGAACCCGACCAGGATCACGATCAGCAGGCCGGTGAGTTCGATGCACGTGAGCACCACGTTGAGCTTGACCGATTCGGACACCCCGCGCAGGTTGATGAGCGCGAGGATCGCCAGGAAGGCCACGGCCACGATGGTGATCCCCAGCGGGCCCACGTCCAGGTGGAAACCCTTGGCGAAATTGGAGGCCACGGTGCTAGATGCCGTGGCGGCGGAGGTCAGTCCCGAGCACAGCACGGCGAACGTGACGAGGAACGTGAGGAAGTGGATCCCGAACGCCTTGTGCGTGTAGAGCGCCGCACCCGAGGCCCCGGGGTACTTGGTCACGAGTTCCAGGTAGGAGAACGCGGTGATCGTAGCCACCACGAAAGCGATGAGAATGGGTGCCCACGCGGCGCCGCCGATCTCACCGGCGATGTTGCCGGTCAGCGCGTAGACGCCCGTGCCCAGGATGTCCCCCACGATGAACAGGAGCAACAATCCCGGACCCATGACCCGCTTCAGCTCATGCCCGCCCCCCGAGGACGCGGGTGCCCCGGCGGCGCCGGATGCGCCCGGTGTCCGACTGTTCGCCGTGGATGACGAGGTGACATCCTTCGACGCTGGTGAATCGCTCATGGTTTCCTCCGCGGATCGGCCTCGTGCAGCCGCTGACTGGCACCGGTTTCCGATGACATGGATGTGACCCGCGGCTCATGCGTACAGGTAACCATAAAGGATGCGGTCCGGGTGGTGGGAGCACCGGACGACCCGGCGCGGCGAGCCGTGCCGGGGAAGGGCGCGGGCGACGTCGTCGTCCGGTACGACGACGCGTCCCGCACCCGCCGCTGCGGATACGAGGCGCACGCCCAGGGAAGGGTGAACTCAGCGAATGCCGCGCATCAGCTTCAGGATGGGCTTGGACGCGAGGAGCATCACGACGCCGAGCACGATGGTGATCGCGCCCATGGTGCCGAAGTACCCCACTTCGTTGTCCGCGGAGTAGAACTCCGCGAGCGAGCCCGACAGCGCGGTACCCAGGGCCACGGAGAGGTTGTACAGCGCGATCATCTGTACGGGGAACTTCCGCGGCGCGAGCTTGGTGGCCAGGGACAGGCCCACCGGGGAGAGGAACAGCTCGCCCAGGGTGGCGAAGAACAGCACGAGCACGATCCACCCGATGAACACGGACGGCGTGTGTGCCTGCGTCACGAAGGTGAGGAACGCCACGCCGATCAGCAGCAGCGCCACACCGAACTTCACGGGGGTGCTCGGCTGGCGGGTGCCCAGCTTGGTCCACGCTGCCGCGAACACCATGCCCAGCAGGACGATGAACACAGGGTTGATGGACTGGGTCAGCGAGGGCTTGAAATCGAAGCCCCACAGGTTGAGGTTCAGCCGGGTGTCCGCGTAGATGGCGAGCACGGTGAACTGCTGCTGGAACAGCGAGAAGAATGCCGCGGTGGCAATGAACAGGGGGATGAACGCGATCACCCGGGAGTGCTCGTCCGGGGAGAGCTCCTTGTCACGCAGCATGGTCACGAACAGCGCCACGGCGGAGACCACCACCACGAGGATCACGGCGTTGGAGAGGTTCCCGGGGTTGAGGACGCCGGTGAGCAGCAGCACCACCACGAGCACCACGGCCGCCAGGACGATGCCGATCCACTTGCCGTACTGCGAGCGGGGCAGCGGGTTGGCCACGGTGTGCACCGTGGCGGGCAGACCCTTGCGGGTGAGGGTGTACTGCACCAGGCCGAAGGCCATGAAGATCGCGGCGAGACCGAAGCCCATGTGGAAGCCCCACTTGGCCCACGCGAAGCCGGTGAGCAGGGGGCCGAACAGGCCACCAATGTTCACACCCATGTAGTAGATGGAGAAACCCGCGTCACGGCGGGGGTCGTCACGCTCGTAGAGGGTTCCCACGAGGTTCACGCACGTGGTCTTCAGACCGCCGGAACCCACAGCGATGCACAGCAGGCCGATGGTCAGGCCGAGAACGCTCGGAATCAGGGCCAGGGCGATGTGGCCCGCCATGATGAGCACCGCCGAGGCGAGCATGGTGCGCTCGGAGCCCAGCAGTCGGTCCGCGATCCAGCCGCCCAGGATGGAGCACAGGTACACGGTGCCGCCGTAGGCACCCACGATCCCGGCGGCCACGCCCTTGTCGATGCCCAGACCGCCGTCCGAGACGGCGTAGTACATGTAGTACAGGACCAGGGCCTGCATGCCGTAGAAGGAGAAGCGCTCCCACATCTCCACCGAAAAGAGGTTGGCCAGCATTCCGGGCTGGCCGAAGAAGGTTTTCCTGCCCGCGGGGTTGTGCGGGTCGAGGGCTGGCTGGGGTGTGGCCGCCGCGGTGTGCGCGCGGCTGCCGTCCGGGCTGTTCTGACTCATAACAGTCCATGATGCACCCCCGGGCTGGGTGCCCGGGCCTGCGACGCACCACGGGAACGGCCCCGGGTCCTCCTGCCAGAGTCCCGGGGCCATTGCTCCGCGCCGAACGGCGTGGTCAGCGCGTCAGGCGTGAGCGCCGGACGGGGGCGCCGACGGCGCCGCGTCACCTCGGGTGGGCGGCGGCTGGGCCGTGGGCGGTCACCCGGTCAGTCGTTGAAGTCAGCCGGGTCCGAGCCCAGTCGACCGTCCTCGCGGGTGAGGCCGTTGATCTCCTCGATCTCCTCCGTTGTGAGGGTGACCTGCTGGGCGTCCCAGTTCTGCTGGATGCGCTCCGGGGTTACGGACTTGGGGAACACCACGTTGCCCAGGGCCAGGTGCCACGCGATGATGACCTGCGCGGGGGTGGCGTCGTGGGCGCGGGCGATCTCACCGATGGTCTCGTCCTGCAGCTCCGCCTTGCCCTGGCCCAGCGGGGACCACGCCTCTGTGAGAATGCCGTTGCGGGCATCCATCTCGCGCATGTGCTGCTGGTTGAAGGAGGGGTGCAGCTCGATCTGGTGCACGGCGGGGACCACCCCGGTGTCCACGACGTCCTGCAGGGCCTTCTCCGTGAAGTTGGAGACGCCGATGGAGCGCGCCTTGCCGGAGTCCTTGATCTCCTGGAACGCCTTCCAGGTCTCCAGGTACTTGCCTTTCTTCGGCTGCGACCAGTGGATGAGGTAGAGGTCCACGTAGTCCAGGCCGAGGCGTTCGAGGGACGCGTCGATGGCCTGGAGGGCGGAGTCGTGGCCCTGGTTGTCGTTCCACAGCTTGGTGGTCACGAAGAGCTCCTCGCGGGGGATGCCGCTCTTGGCGATCGCGCGACCCACGCCCTCCTCGTTGCCGTAGATCTCGGCGGTGTCGATGTGGCGGAAGCCCACCTGCAGGGCCTTGGCCACCACGTCCTCTGCAACATCGGACTCCACCTGCCACACGCCGAAGCCGAGCTGCGGGATGGAGTGGCCGTCGTTGAGCTGAAGTGTCTGGTTCTTGGACATCCTGGTGGATCCTTTCTGTGACAACTACTCCCAGTGAACTGCTGCACCGCGGATCTGACAAGCCGTTAAGTTCTCGGTGAAGTCCCTGGCCGGGGCCGGATCCCGCGCGGGGCGCGGGGGGAAACATGATCAAATAGGGGACATGAAGTTCAACTTCCGGCGCGTCAAATCCCCCGCTTACCTCACGTCCGTGGGTCTCCTGCTCATCGGTCTGCTGTTCGCCCTGGCCTCGGTGGCCGTGGCCGCCTGGATCTTCTTCCTCCTGGGTATCGCCCTGAACGTGGTGACCGTGAGCGTCACGGACGTTCCCGATTCCTCGTCCCGCGCCCGCGGTGCCGGCACCCGGGTGGTCGTGGAGCCCCAGGCGGACACCGAGCAGCACGCGGCGGTCCCGCCCGCCGGATCATCTCCCGCGGGTTCGTCGTCCCTGCGCCGGGACGAGGAGTGGGTCCCGGACGCACACGAGGGTTCCCGCCAATGACCCTGCCCCGGCAGTGTGCCGTCGTTCCACAGCACCGGAGCTGATGACGACGGCGCGGTATGGGACCCTGCCCCGCGGTCAGTTCATGGCCGCGGCACGGTAGATCTGCTGCACCGTCAGTTCGGGCAACCGGGTTTCGATCCCCACCGTGTTCTCCGGGTCCGAGCGCAGGTAGCGCACCGGCCCGTGCGATCCCACGGTGAGCTTCTCGGCGTCAGCCAGTGCGTAGACCGCGTCCAGCACGGCGGTGAACGCCGGGCCCTGCGTGGGGTTCACACGCAGGGTGAGGTGGGCGGTCACGGTGTCCGAGACGCCGTTCTCGTCGAAGGGGGACTCCACGTCCAGCTCGCGTACGATGCCCACACCGTGGCCGATCACCCCCGGCAGTCGTACGGACAGGTGGCGCTGGGCCCTCGCGAAGCTGCGCCGCAGCACGGATACCCAGGACAGCGCGGCCAGCGCGAGCACCACCGCGATGACCCCCGAGCCACAACCCGTTGCGGGTGTCCGTGTACCGGATGGCGCTGAGCACCACCACGAGCGCGGAGACCAGGGGGATCACCAGCAGAAGGGACGTGGCCCACTTCTCGCGCAGGGTGGGCTTGGCGGAGAGATCGGGATCGGCCCCCGGGGCCCCGGTGCCGGTACCCGCGGAACCGGTCCCTGCGGCGTCGCCCGACCCGGGTGCGCGGCCCAACTGACGCATGGCGGCGGCGTCGAACCCGCGGTCGTCAACGTTCACGGGCGCGGGCCAGGTGTCGTGGGAGTCCATGCCTCCCATTATGGTGGCATGGACGTCCAGGAGAGGTGGCCCCGTGCCCGCAGTCGATCCACGCCCCGAGCGTTCTGTGTCCGCCCGTGCGCCCCGCGCGGGACTGCTGCTGGTCGGCGTGCTCCTGCTCGGGGCCAACCTGCGGGCGGGGATCACCGCGGTGGGCCCGGTGCTGCCGCAGATCGAACACGAGGTGGGATTGAGCGCGTCGCAGGCGTCGCTGCTCGTGAGCCTGCCGCTCGTGGCGTTCGCCGTGATCTCCCCCTTCGCGCCGCGACTCGCGGAGGCATTCCGGCTCGAACGGGTCCTGGGTCTCGCCCTCGTGGTCCTCGCGGCGGGCATCGTGGTCCGCTCGGTTCCCGGGCCCGGGCTGATCTGGGTGGGCACGGGACTGCTGGGCGCGGCGATCGCGGTGCTCAACGTGCTCATCCCGTCCCTGATCAAACGTGACTGGCCGCACCGGATCGGCCCCATGACGGGTGTGTACCAAGCGGTCACGGCGCTGACCGCGGCGCTCGCCTCCGGTGTGGTGGTCCCCATCGCGGACGTCGCCCCGTCCGGCTGGCGGTTCGCGCTCGGGATCTGGGCGGCCGTGGCGATCATCGGCGTGGCCGTCTTCCTGCCGTGGATCCTGGGGGTGGCCTCCCGGGTGGGCTCGGGCACTGCCGCTCCCCGGGCCGCGGCCCCCGATGCGACAGGGCCTGGTTCGCCGACTCTGGGTTCAGGAGCGGACGACGACGCCGCACCGGCGGTTCCCCCGGCCGTCACCGCGTCCGTTGCACGTTCCCGGGCCCGGCTCCCGCTGGGCTCCGCCCTGGCCTGGCAGGTGACCGTGTACATGGGGCTGCAGTCCACCGTCTACTACACGATGGTCACGTGGCTGCCGACGATCCAGATCTCCGACGGCGCTACCCCGGTCCAGGCCGGGTGGTACCACTTCGCGTTCCAGGCGTGCGGACTCGTGGGGACTCTCTTCGCCGGGTTCATGATCCCCCGGCTCCGGGAGCAGTCCGGTCTGGGTGCGGTGTTCGCTGCCTCAGCGGTGATCGGTCTGCTGGGTCTGCTGTTCGTCCCCTCCCTGTCCCTGTTGTGGGCGCTGTTCATCGGGTTCTGCACCGGCGGGGCGATCGTGCTGGCCGTGGCCCTGTTCGGGCTGCGCACCACGGACTACCACCGGGCTGCGGCCCTGTCCTCCATGGCGCAGAGCGTGGGGTATCTCTTCGCCGCGCTCGGCCCCGTGATGATCGGGTTGTTGAAGGACGCCTCCGGGTCCTGGACCGCACCGCTGCTCGTGATGGTCGGGGTGGCCGTAGCACAGGGCGTGTTCATCGCGCTCGCGGGGCGGCGTCGCACGCTGGGTGCCTGAGCGGTGGGCGTGGGGCGGGGGTCACCCAGTTCCTTAGATACGCGAAATATTTGCTGCGTCAATATATGCTCACTACACTCGTGAGTATGGAAGAGACCAAGTGGCTGTCAGAGGACGAGCGGGAAGCGTGGCTCGCGCTCGTCTCCATCATGTTCCGCCTGCCGGGTGCCGTGGAGGGGCAGCTGCGCAGCGAGGAGGACATGTCACTCGCGGAATACCTGGTGCTCGCCATGCTGTCCGAAGCCCCGGACCACCGGCACAAGATGTCCGCTCTGGCCACGGCCACGAACACGTCCCAGTCCCGGCTCTCGCGAATCGTCGCGCGGATGGAGAAAGACGGGCTGGTCACTCGCGCGGGCCGTCAGGACGACCGCCGCGTGGTGATCGCGGAGATCACCCCCGCAGGACTCGAACGTTTGCGTGAGGCTGCTCCGGCCCACGTGCGTCATGTGCGGGAAATCGTCTTCGACCGACTGGCCCCCGAGCAGGTGGGCCAACTCAGTGAGATCGGCCGCGCCCTCAACCGCGGCTCCAATACCCGCGGTGCCATGGGGCTGGACTGCCCCGCGTGATTCCCTGACCCGGGGATACAGTTGCGAGCGTGAGTATGCAGAGCGCCCACATGGCCATGTGGCGGACCATGAAGGGGCAGGAGAACAAGGGCCGCAAGATCAGCGGTGAAACCGTGCGACGCATCATCACGTTCGCGCGTCCCCACCGCCAGGCGATCCTGGCGTTCGTCCTGGTGTCGGTGGCCCTGGCCGTTCTGGGTGTGGTCACGCCCGTGCTGGCCGGGCGGGTGGTCAATGCGATCACTGGCGGGCACGACGTCTCCGTGGTGGTGTGGCTCGCGGTGGCCATCGCGGCGGTAGCCATCACGGACGCTGGACTGTCCCTGCTGAACAGGTGGCAGTCCTCACGGATCGGTGAAGGGCTCATCTACGATCTGCGCACCGCCGTGTACGACCACGTGCAGACCATGCCGCTCGCCTTCTTCACCCGCACGCGCACCGGGGCTCTCGTGTCCCGGTTGAACACGGACGTGATCGGCGCACAGCGCGCGTTCGCCGGGACCCTGTCGGGTGTGGTGTCCAACGTGGTGTCCCTGGTGCTGACCGTAGGGGTCATGGTCACCATCTCGTGGCAGGTCACCGCGCTGTCCCTGCTGCTGTTGCCCATCTTCCTGATCCCCGCCCGGGCCATGGGTGGCCGGTTGGCCGCGTTGCAGCGTCGCTCCGCCCAATACAACGCCCAGATGTCCACGCGGATGACCGAGCGGTTCTCCGCCGGTGGTGCCACCCTGGTCAAGCTCTACAGCGATCCCGCGCAGGAATCGCGGGAGTTCGCCGCCCGCGCGAACGACGTCCGGGGAATCGGGATCCGCGCGACCATGTTGCAGACCACGTTCGTCACCGCCCTGACCCTGGTCTCCGCTCTCGCGCTGGCGCTCGTGTACGGCGTGGGCGGAGCGCAGGCCTTGCTGGGCCACCTGGACGCGGGCTCGGTCGTGGCCCTGGGCATGCTTCTGACCAGGTTGTATACCCCGTTGACCATGTTGGCGAACGCCCACATGGACATCATGAGTGCGGTGGTCAGCTTCGAGCGCGTGTTCGAGGTCCTGGACATCAAGCCCCTCATCACCGAGAGCCCCGAGGCGCGTGCCCTGCCCGAGGGGCCCGTGGCCGTGGAGTTCGATCACGTGCGCTTCTCCTACCCCTCCGCGGACAAGGTCTCGCTCGCGTCCCTCGAGGACGTGGCTGTCCTGGATTCGCGCGGCGGCGAGGAAGTCCTGCACGACATCGACTTCCGGGCGGGACCCGGCCACACCGTGGCCCTCGTGGGGTCCTCCGGGGCCGGGAAGTCCACGATCGCGCAGTTGGTCGCGCGGTTGTACGACGTCGACTCGGGCGCGGTCCGGCTCGGCGGCCAGGACGTGCGGGACACGACCTTCGAATCCCTGCGCCGCTCCGTGGGAATGGTCATGCAGGACGGGCACCTGTTCCACGACACGATCCGCGCGAACCTCGGTGTGGCCCGGGAGGGGGTCACGGACGCCGAGCTGTGGAACGCCTTGGAGCGCGCTCGGTTGCGGCACGTGATCGAATCCCTCCCGGACGGTCTGGACACCGTCGTGGGGGAGCGCGGCTACCGGCTCTCGGGTGGCGAGCGCCAGCGCCTCACGATCGCTCGCTTGCTGTTGGCCCAACCCCGCGTGGTGATCCTGGACGAGGCGACCTCCGCCCTGGATTCCACGAACGAGGCCTACGTGCAGGCGGCACTCGACGAGGCGATGTCCGGGCGCACCGCCGTGGTCATCGCGCACCGGCTGTCCACGATCCGCCAGGCGGACCAGATCCTCGTGATCGAGGCCGGCCGAATCGTGGAGCGCGGTTCCCACGAGGAACTGCTCGCACGCGCTGGCCGCTACGCGGAGCTGCACGCCACGCAGTTCGCGGTGGGCCGCAAGGACGACGCCGCTGCCCGGCTCGATGACGCCACCCGGCCCAAGGAAGGCGCCGGACCGGCGTCGTCGGCGTCGCTGGAACGCGGCGGCACGGGCCGGGGCTGAGGCATGCCGTCCTGGGAGGGTCTGGGCTCCGAACTGGGGATCACGTCCGCCCATGCGATCGTGGTGGTGCTCTCCGCGGTGGGGATATACGTGGCATTCCTCGTCTTCGTGCGGATCTTCGGCCAGCGGGTGCTCACGGCCATGTCCACGTTCGACGTGGTGATCACCGTGATGCTGGGTGCCGTGGCGGGGCGCGTGATCCTGGGGCACCCGCCGACACTCCTGAGCGGGGTGCTGGGACTGGGCACCCTGTTCCTGCTGGAAGTGGTGTTCGGCCACCTGGGCACGCGGGCTCGGTGGCAGCGCGTGTTCAATTCACCCGCCCGCCTGCTCATGATCGGTGACCGCGTGGACGAGCACGCCCTGCGTCGCGCCCACATCACGCATTCCGAACTCAACGGGGCACTGCGTCGGGCGGGGGTGCGCTCCTACCGCGAGGTGGCGTGCGTGCTGCACGAACCCGGGGGCGGGATCAGTGTGCTGCGCCGGGGGGTTCCCATCGACCGCCGGATCCTCGCGGACGTGGCCGGGGCGGACCGGATCCCGGAGGATTTCCTGACCGAGGACATCGTGGACGCGCCACTTGATGCCCCACATGATCGGTGAACTCACTGATGGGAACCCACCCCGGTGGTGCGGGGCGAAGTCCCAGGGATGCTCTATAGCAGGCTCGGGTGGTGGAACCTTGTAGAAAGAGAATGTCATGAAATTCAAAAGCCCGATCACAGTTTACTGCAGTGCGTTTGCAGTGATCGGATTGTCCATATGCGGATGGTTGCTGATTTCTAAGGGGGTTGTTTCCCCCTGGCCCTGACTCTGGCGTTTTTCTGTCTAGGGTCTCTCATGACATCCTATTTCGTCGTTTCCGATGCCGTCTGGGGAAAGCAGATGCGGTGGGATTCGAACGCCTACAGGTCCGGTAGTGCGAGTGAATAGGACGTAGACAAGGATCTCAAGACCGGCCGGCGCATATTTGATCTGCGTTTCCATCATCAGTGCGATACTGGCAATCTGGCTCTTCGTGGTGGGGGGTGTGGTGGGGGTTCGCGCGGCGGTGGTCGCATGGACGTCGGGGTCCCCGTGGATGGAGGTTTTGCACTCACCATCCGGAAGAGCTCGACGTGTTCAACGCTATCTTCCCCGCGCTGTGCCTGATCACGTTCTGCCGCCTCGACGTACATGGCTTCGAAGCCGTCGGGCAGCGACTCGACCCGGATCGGGCGGTCATCGAGTGTCGTGTCGTCGAGGGTGTGATCCGTGGTGGCGTAAGTTCAGCGGGTTAAAGGCCGCCGCGGCGGAAGAGCTGCCCCACGCGGTCCCGGTGATGGACCCGTTCCATGTCGTTCGTCTGGCCGGCGACGCCCTCGACCGGTGCCGGTCTGCTCATCGAGAAGCACACCGCCCGCTTCAACGCCGTGTTCGCGATCGAGGAGCATGTCGAGGTCGAAGCGACCTGGGGCATTTACCAGCGCATTGTCCCCGCCTACCGCGAGCCCGAGAAGAAGAAGGCGAAGCAGATGATGCAAGCGGTGATCCACGCGCTTAGCAGCGGCGTCCCGGCCACGCTCGTCGATATCCGCAAGCTTGGCCGTACCTTTAGGCAACGCGCCTTCGACGTGCTCGCGTTCTTCGACCGGCCAGGCACCAGCAACGGGCCGACAGAGGCGATCAACGGGCGCGTTGAGCACCTGCGCGGCTCCGCTTTCGGCGTCGGCAACCTCACCAACTACATCACCGGGAGCCTGCTCGAGGCTGGAGGATTCAGACCAACCTATACCCTCGAATGCGATGAGCCGGCAATCCCGGTGTTCGTCCAGACGCGGGACATCATACAAATCTGACACGTGAGCGGCGCGCGTGAGTGCAAAATAAAATGGGCGGGGCATTTACGAGTGTTCCGCCCATCGCTGTGGTCGGGGCTTGGGGGTGCGCGTGGCCGCGCGTTGTCCCCGCTCGCGCAGCTTCTGGTCCAGTCCGGACTCGCTGGTGCTGCCCAGGCGGTTCCGATCCTTGGACGCCATCGCGGACGTCTTCCTCGTGCCTTCCTTCCGGACGGCATGCTTCAGCGGCACTTGTGACGGCTCCACCGGGTGAACCGTCACGAATCTGGAAATGGTCCGCTCACCGATGGTTTTGCGCCGTTAGGATGAAACCACGGCTACGAAGGGATACGGCCCCATGACCGATCTGGCGATCCGCTACCGCGGGGTGAGCAAAGTCTATCCGGACGGTACGGCCGCGGTGGATAACTTGGACCTGGACGTTCCCGCGGGTTCCCTCACGGTGTTCGTGGGCCCATCCGGCTGCGGCAAGACCACGTCCCTGCGGATGCTCAACCGCATGGTGGAGCCCTCCTCGGGGACGGTGGAGGTCAACGGTCAGGACGTCGCGAGCATCCCGGCCGCCAAGCTGCGCCGCTCCATGGGGTACGTGATGCAGCAATCGGGTCTGCTGCCCCACAAGACCGTGGAGGACAACATCGCCACGGTCCCCCGGCTGAACGGGGTGTCCAAACGGGAGTCCCGCGCGCACGCCCGGCAGTTGCTGGGCTCGGTGGGATTGGACGAGTCCGTGGCCACCCGGTACCCGGCGCAGTTGTCCGGAGGTCAGCAACAACGCGTGGGCGTGGCACGTGCGCTGGCCTCGGATCCGCCCATCCTGCTCATGGACGAACCGTTCTCCGCCGTGGACCCCGTGGTGCGCCAGGACCTGCAGAGCGAATTGTTGGACCTGCAGAAGCGGTTGCACCGCACCATCATCTTCGTGACCCACGACATCGACGAGGCGATCCTGCTGGGTAACCGCGTGGCCGTGTTCGCGCGCGGGGGCAGGCTCGCGCAGTACGCGACCCCGGAGGAACTGCTGCGGGCCCCCGCGGACGACTTCGTCGCGGACTTCATCGGCCGCGACCGCGGGTTCCGTTCGCTGAGCTTCGACAACGCCTCCGTGGCACTGCAGCCCGTCACGGTCCTGGCCGTGGACACCGGCGAGCGCTTCCTGGTGGGCCCCTGCAGCGAGGACCCCGCGCCGTGGCAGGCGGCGGGCGCGGCGTCGTCGTCGGACTGGGTGCTCGCGGTGGACGAGCGCCGCCACCCGCTGGGCTGGCTGCCCGTGACGGCGTCCGGAGAACCGGCCGCGCGCGAGGAACTGCGTGTGGGAGGGACCCTGTGGCACGACGGCGGGTCGTTGCGCACCGCGCTCGACGCCGCCCTGTCCTCCCCGTCCGGGCAGGCCGTGGCCGTGCACCGCGACGGCTCCGTGGCGGGCGTAGTGCCCGGCGAAGACGTGATGCGCGCGATCGAAGAGCAGCGCTCGGCGCGCTACGACAGGTCGGAACGCTCGTGAACTGGCTGTCGAACAACTGGTCCACGGTCCTGGACCTTGCCGGTGCGCATCTGATCCAGTCCATCGTGCCCGTGGTCGTGGGCCTGCTGATCAGCGTCCCGCTTGCGCGGTTGGCCACGAGCAGACGCTGGTTGCGCCCGGTGTTCGTCACGGGCTCGTCACTGCTGTACACGATCCCCTCGCTGACCCTGTTCGTGGTCCTGCCGCTGATCCTGGGCACGGGCATCACATCCGTGGTCAACGTGATCGTGGCGCTGACCCTGTACGTGATCGCAATCCTGGTGCGCTCGTGCGTGGACGCGTTCGAATCCCTGGACCGAGATGTCCTCCAGGCCGCCACCTCGCTGGGGTACAAACCCGTGCGCCGCTTCTTCGGGGTGGAACTGCCGCTGGCAGTGCCCGTGATGATCGCGGGGCTGCGCGTGGCCACGGTCTCCAACATCTCCATGGTCTCCGTGGGCGCCGTGATCGGCATCCAGTCCCTGGGCACCCTGTTCACGGACGGGCTGCGCCGCTCAATCGTCTCGGAGATCGTGGTGGGCATCGTGGCCACCGTGCTGATCGCGATCGTGCTGGATCAGCTCTTGCGTCTGCTCGGCCATGTCCTGACCCGCTGGCAGCGCACGGGGACCACGACGGCGCGCGAGCGGCGTCGTGCCGGGGCGGCACGGCACGACAGCGCTAACGGCCGAGTCGACCGGCCCGGGGGCGGGGACCCCGAGGGCCGCGATTCCGTGGCCGGTGCGCGACCCGGCGCGGGCGCCGTCGCCGCCGTGGAAGCCCGGGGTGATTGCGCGTGAACCTGTTCTCGGAAGCCGCGCAGTTCCTGACCGACCCCGCCAACTGGAGCGGAGCCACCGGGATCCCGCAGCGTTTGCTCGAACACGTGGGCTACAGCGTGCTGACCATGGGGATCGCGCTCGCGATCGCCGTGCCCCTGGGCCTGTGGGTGGGCCACACACGCCGCGGCGGCGGCGTGATCGTGGGCCTGGCTGGCGCATTGCGCTCGCTGCCCACCCTGGGTCTGCTGAGCCTGTTCACGCTGCTCATGGGGCTGGGGCTCATGCCCCCCATCCTGGCGCTCGTGCTGCTGGCCATCCCGCCCATCCTTTCGGGCACGTACTCGGGGGTCGCCGCGGTCTCCCCGGCGCTCGTGGACGCCGCTCGTTCCATGGGCATGACCGAGGGTCAGGTACTCACGCGCGTGGAGATCCCCGTGGCGCTGCCGGTGATCCTGGGCGGGATCCGCAATGCCGCGTTGCAGGTGCTCGCGACCGTGACCATCGTGGCGTACATCAACCTGGGCGGTCTGGGCCGCTATCTGATCGACGGGCTCGCGGTGCGCGACTACGCGCGCATGCTCGCGTCCGTGGTACTCGTGGCCGTGCTCGCACTGGCCGCGGATGCAGTACTCGCTCTCGTACAACGCCTGGTGACGTCGCCGGGCCTCAGACTGGCAGGAGATCGACCATGACACCGTCCCCCTCTACGCAGCGCAAGCGCGCTGCGCACCGCGCCCTCCGCCCCGCCGTGTGGGCGGCCATGACCGCCACGGCCGTGTTCGCCCTCACCGCGTGCGGCGGCGGTTCCGACCCGCTCGCGGAGAACTCGGGCGACGCCGCCTCAGGCGGCTCCTCGGACGCCGTCACCGTGGGCTCTGCGGACTTCCCCGAGTCGCAGGTCATCGCCGAGCTCTACGCCGGGGTGCTGCGGGACGCGGGCGTCACGGTGGAGACCAAGCCGGGCATCGGCGCGCGCGAGGCCTACGTGGGTGCCGTCAAGGACGGTTCCGTGGACGTGGTCCCGGACTACTCCGGGAACCTGTTGCTCTTCGCGGACAAGGACGCCACCGCGGCCTCCGCCGAGGACATCATGAAGGCACTGCCTTCCGCGTTGGAGGGCCAGCAGCTCTCGGTGCTCGACCCCTCCCGCGCGGAGAACAAGGACGCCCTGGTGGTCACACAGGCCACCGCGGAGAAGTACGGTCTGACGTCCATCGAGGACCTCTCCTCGGTGTGCGGGGACCTGATCATGGCTGGCCCGCCGGAGTTCCAGGAACGCGCCTACGGCGTGGACGGGTTGAAGCAGAAGTACGACTGCTCCTTCAAATCCTTCCAGCCCATCAACGACGGCGGCGGCCCCCTCACCGTGCAGGCCCTGACCCAGGACGACGCCCAGGTGGCGGACATCTTCACCACCACCCCGGCCATCCAGGACCAGCACCTCACGGTGCTCGAGGACCCCAAGAACAACTTCATCGCCCAGCAGGTGCTCCCGCTCACCGCCCCGGACCGCTTGCCGCAGAACGCGGTGGACGCGCTGAACGAGTTCTCCACCAAGCTGACCACCCAGGACCTGATCGACCTCAACCGCAAGGTCAGCGGGGACCAGCAGCAGAACCCCGCGGACGCCGCCAAGCAGTGGCTCTCCGACCACGGGTACGAGAAGGCCTCCTGATCCGCGACACCCGCAGCGACGTTGGCCGACGAACCGCCGTCAGGGTCGCCTGGTGACGTCCGGAATCCACCCCACGGGGTGGGATCGCCCGGTGCTCCCCGCATGGGGAAGCACCGGGCGTTCGTCATGTTCCGTTCATCCGCGTCCGGCCGAGCGCGTTCTCCACGGCCGTGTGCGCGGTTCTGCACAGGCTTGTCCACACCCGCTGGGGATTCGCGTCATATCGCCCTGACCTGGGGTTTCAAAGGTATCGCCCCACGTGGCCCACCCGGGAACGCGCCATGGTTTCCACACCTGTGGATAACTCTGTGCACAACCTGTGGGGTGAATACGGGGTGCGGGGACGAGTCACGCGGACGTCACCTGAGCGTCGAGTGCAACCGCGCCCGTATCCTGGACGCAACCGGCCCGCGGGAACGCGGAGGCGGTCGATCCGAGCTCGGCATCAAGGGGGATCCCGGGCACCATGACTCCCCACGCACGTGACGTGCGTCAACCGAGGAGGCATTCCCGTGCTGTCCGAACCCTCGATCCCCCGGGACACCACCGATCGCGAACACGTACTCGAATCGGTGCGGGAGCATCTCGCGCTGGATACGCGCGCGACCCCCGAGGAACGCACCGTCTTCCTTGGTCGGCTCAGCCGTCAGCTGGACCGTCTGATCACCTCCTTGCACGCGGTCTACGGACCCGGGCTCGGTATCTGGGACACCGTGACCCGCGCCGTCCTCACCGCGTGGGAGGCCTATGTGCAGCGCCCCCGGGACCTCAAGGACCTGGACCGCCGCCGCGAGGACCAACTGCCGTGGTTCACGTCCCGGGAGGCCGTGGGCGGGGTGTGTTACGTGGACCGCTACGGCGGGGACCTCGCGGGGATCCGGGAGAAGATCCCGTACTTCGAAGAACTCGGGCTGACCTACCTGCACCTCATGCCCCTCTACGAGAGCCCCGCCGGCAACTCGGACGGGGGGTACGCGGTGTCCTCCTACCGCCGGGTGGACCCGGAGCTGGGGACCATGGCGGAGCTTGCGGACCTGGCGGCCGAACTGCGGGCCCAGGGGATCGCCCTGGTGCTGGACTTCGTGTTCAACCACACCTCCAACGAGCATGAGTGGGCCCGGGCCGCGGCCGCCGGGGACCCGTTCTACGAACGCTTCTACTGGATGTACTCGGAGCGCACCGTGCCGGACGAGTTCGAGCGCACCGCGCGGGAGATCTTCCCGGATGACCACCCCGGGGTGTTCACGCGCGTGGACAGCACGCCGGCGGGACGGGACGCGAGCCCCTACGACCCGGATCCCCGGTGGGTATGGACCACGTTCCACCGCTTCCAGTGGGACCTCAACTACTCCAACCCACACGTCTTCCACGCCATGGCCGCGGAAATGCTGTTCCTGGCCAACCAGGGGGCCCAGGTGCTGCGCCTGGACGCCGTGGCGTTCATCTGGAAGCAACTCGGCACCTCGTGCGAGTCCCAGCCACAGGTCCACGATCTGCTGCGCGCGTTCAACGCCGTTACGGCCCTGGCCGCCCCGGCCGTGGAGTTCAAGTCGGAGGCGATCGTCCACCCGGACGAGGTCATCCGCTACGTCCACCCGGACCAGTGTGCGCTGTCCTACAACCCCCTGCAGATGGCCCTCACATGGGAGGCCATGGCCACCCGGGATGTCTCCCTGCTCTCCGCCGCGCTCGCCGAACGTCACGAGACGCCAGCGGGCACCGCGTGGGTCAACTACGTGCGCGGCCATGACGACATCGGGTGGACGTTCTCCGACGACGACGCCGCTCGCCTGGGTGTCGATGGCCACGACCACCGCCGCTTCCTTAACGCCTTCTACACCGGGCGCCACCCCGGTAGCTTCGCGCACGGCGTGGCGTTCCAGGGCAATCCCCGCACGGGCGATTGCCGGATCTGCGGCACCACCGCGTCCCTGTTGGGTCTGGAGACCGAGCCGGGTCCGGCCGTGGACCGGATCCTGCTGGCGCATTCGCTGGCCATGAGCACCGGCGGAGTCCCCCTGCTTTACCTGGGTGACGAGGTGGGTCAGCGCAACGACGTCCATTGGGACGAAAACCCGGACGCCGCGGACGACGCCCGCTGGGTCCATCGCCCGCGCTACCCCCGCGACGACTACGAACGCCGCCACGACCTGTTCTCGGTGCAGGGGCGGATCTTCGGCGGGATCCGGGGGATGATCTCGGTGCGCCGTGCCACCCCGGAGTTCGAGGGCACCGCGCTCATCCCGTTCATCACGCACAACCGCCATGTCCTGGGCTATCAGCGTCCCGGCGCGCACAGCGTGGTGCTGTGCCTGGCGAACTTCAGCGACTGGCCCCAGTTCGTCACGGGTGAGACGCTGAGCGGTTTCCTGCCCTCGGCGACCATGCTGCACGAGAACGAGCGGGTGGACCTGCGCGGGGGGATCCTGGTGGAGGCTCACGGTTTTCGGTGGCTGCGCGTGATTCCCGCCTCCTGACACCGCGGAAATCACAGCGTCACATAACTGCCCCCTAAAAGGGGGTAACTCAACGCAGATAAGCGGACAGTGAGCGTTATCCACAACGCTTCTCCACAGGAGTGGATAAGTCACACGACTGTCATTCGACCCGGTTAGCCAGACGCTTGTTCGGTATTTCCCCTGGTCATGCGTCGTTTCCTGCCGTTACCGCGCCTGCCCAGGGTGTGTGCGTCGAAACTGTGTTCGAATTGTGCACAGACTTTTCCACCCCTGTGGATAAATTTTCTCCACCTCTTGTGGACGCGTCACACTTCCCCCAGCGGAGTGACGGCTTGTCGTCTTTGCATCAGACTGAGCGTCATAAATTACTCGCGTGTAGTTGGTGTTCGGTGGGACGAACGCCATGGGGGGAAGCACGCACCAAGGGGGAAACATGTCTGTTCGCATCTCCGAGGTCGATTCCACCGACCACGGATTCTCGCTGCTCGTGGAGCAGGACGTGGCGGTCACCGCCCAGGAGTTCGATCTGGCCCTGGGCAGGCCCAGGGGGATGGGCCGATGGTTCGGGATCCACGTCACGTGGCCCACGTCCCCGGACGATCAACTGCACGTGGGCTCGGCGATCGAGTTCGACGCCCCGGTGGGGCCGTTCACGTTCGACTACGTCATGATCGCCGCGGACCGCGTGCCCGGTGAATCGCTCATGCTGCGCACCACCAAGGGGTTCGCGGACATGATCATGGAGTACGCGTGGCAGCCCACGAGCTCGGGGGTGACCGTCCAGCTGCGCGCGGATTTCCGACTGCGCGGGGGGTTGTGGTGGAAGCGCCCGTGGGCCCGGATGATGGCCCGCCGCCGACTTGCCCAGGGGCTGGAACGCATGCGGCGGGATCTGGCCGCGGGGCAGCCGGGGGAGTTGGCAACGTCGTCGACCGAGCATCCCTCTCGCGGCACCGGCCACGGCGTGCGGGCTGCTGCCCACGGCAGGCACGCGGGAACGCACCGCAAGGCCACGGGGCGGCGACGCGCGCAACGCGCGTGAACCGCTTGAAACGCGCTTACTACTGAGAGCTGTGCGGACGCCACCGGGACCAACGGGGGGTGTCCCGCGGCGCCCGTCGGCACCGGATTACGGGCTGAGGCGGCGCTCCATGCGCATGACCGTGACCCGGTAATCCAACCGGGGGACGGTGAAATCCACGGCACCGCGGGGCGTGTAGCCCAGACCCGTGTAGAAACGCTTGAGCACCGGGTTGCCGTCATCGCAGTCCAGGCGGGAGACGCTCCGTCCGGACTCGACGATCACCCGTTCTGCGGTGCGGATCAGCCGGGCACCCGTGCCGGTGCCCGCGAGCGAGCGGTCCACCGCGACCCCGTGGGTGTAACCGGCGGGCTCCGGCTGCTCGCCCCAGATCTCAGGATCCGCCCAGATCACACGGATGCTCGCCAGGATCAGGCCGGGCTGCACCGGGGATTCCACGACCCACCACTCGCCGCGGTCGATCTCGCGGCGCACCTCGGCGGGGTCGAACTCGCCCTCGCGCCACTGGTCGATGCCCCGGCCCTGCAACCACCGCGCCAGACGGTCCCGCAGGTTCACGATGCCTTGCGCGTGCGAAGCCTGCGCGCGCGCGATCTCGAGGTCCGCGGGGTCGCCCCCGCCGGTTCGGGCCGCCAACGGGGCGGCGGCGGCGGCGGCGCGTCCCGGCGCGTGGACGCTCGCGGTGGCGCCGCCGGAACCGGTCGCGGTCGCGGTGACCTCCAGGGCGGTATCGGGGGTGGACATGGGCCCGAGGATAGGTCACGGCCCGGGCGGCAACGCACCGGTTGTGACGGAAGATGACGGGCTCCGTGAAACATACGCTAGTGGCTGAACGTCCTTGACCCGCCGAACCGCAGCGACGGACAGTTGAAGCATCACGCACCCGCAAAGGAAGGATGATTCACCGTGGCTGAAAAGTTCACTCTCCCCGATCTTCCCTATGACTACGCAGCGCTCGAGCCGCACATCTCGGCCCAGATCATGCAGCTGCACCACGACAAGCACCACAACACCTACGTGACCGGTGCCAACACCGCGCTCGAGAAGATGGAGGAGGCCCGCGCCAACGGCGACGCCGCCGGTGCCGCCAAGCTCTCCAAGGACCTCCAGTTCAACCTGGGCGGCCACATTAACCACTCCATCTTCTGGAAGAACCTCTCCCCGGAGGGTGGCGACAAGCCCGAGGGTGAGCTCGCCGCGGCGATCGACAACTTCTTCGGTTCCTTCGACGCCTTCCGCGACCAGTTCACCGCGGTGGCCACCACCATCCAGGGCTCCGGCTGGGCCATCCTGGCGTACGAGCCCATCGCCGGCAACCTGGTGATCGAGCAGATGTACGACCAGCAGAACGGTGTGCCCGTGGCCACCATCCCGCTGCTGCAGCTGGACATGTGGGAGCACGCCTTCTACCTGGACTACCAGAACGTGAAGGCCGACTACGTCAAGGCGTTCTGGAACATCGTCAACTGGGCGGACGTGGCCGAGCGCTTCGAGAAGGCTCGCGGCGGCGCCAAGTCCCTCATCTGATCCGGATGTGAAGTCCGCACCCCACGGGGTGCCTCGGAACCCCGCACGGCAGTTCTCGTGGCCGCGCGGGGTTTCGTGTTCCTCCGGGCGGCCGCCGCCGACGCCGCTCCCCACCTCCCACGCCCGCCCGCCCGGTCCGTGCCGCATGAGTCGGTGCGTGTCGTACCCGAGGAGAGTTCATGAAGACACCGCGTTTCCTGGTCACCCGTGAGATCCCCGAACCGGGGCCGTCCATCCTGGAGGACGCGGGCGACGTCGAGATCCGGGACGGGATGAGCGCGGACGAACTGCGCGAGGCAGTGACCGGCGGCGAGTACGACGTGGTGGTCTCGCAGGTCTCCGACCGGTTCGACTCAGAGCTGCTGAGCGAGGCGCGGATCCGGGGGATCGCGAACTACGCGGTGGGGTACAACAACATCGACGTCGCGGCGGCCGCCGAACACGGGATTGCCGTGGGCAACACCCCGGACGTCCTCAATGACGCGACCGCCAACACCGCCATGTTGCTCCTGCTCGGCGCCGCGCGGCGTGCCCACGAGGCCGCCGAGTACCTGCGGGACGGGAAGTTCACGGGGATCGGACCCAAACTGCTGGTCGGTCAGGACGTCACCGGGGCCACCCTGGGGATTGCGGGCATGGGCAGGATCGGCAAGGCCGTGGCCCGCAGGGCACTGGGTTTCGACATGACGGTGATCTTCACGCAGCGCCCGCCCGAGGACCGCGCGGTCTCCGACGACGAACTGGACGATCTGGCCGGGCGGGTGCGCCAGGTGCCGTGGGACGAACTGGTCGAGACGAGTGACTACCTCTCGCTGCACGTCCCGCTCACCGAGGACACCACGCACCTGGTCGACGCGGACGTGTTGCGGCGGATGAAGTCCACCGCGGTGCTCGTGAACACCGCCCGCGGCCCCGTGGTTGATGAAAATGCATTGGTTTCGGCGCTGCGGGATGGGGAGATCTTCGCGGCCGGGCTGGACGTGTTCGAGAACGAACCCGAGCTCGCGGCCGGGCTGGCCGATCTGCCCAACGCGTTCTTGCTGCCGCACGTGGGCTCCGCAGAAGTGAGCTCACGGGCGGGGATGGCTCGCAAGGCCGCGGAGAACGCCGTGGCCATGGCCCGCGGTGAGAAGCCGCCGTACGAGGTGACGCCGTAGCGTCCCGCCCCCTCGGGGCGTCGCGCGGAGCGTGAGCTCACGACGAGCGGCCCGCAGCGCGGCCCTGCGTCACGCCGACATCGGTGTGGCCGCGGGTGGGAAACACCGGTCAGAGTGCGTGCTCGCCGCGGAGGTGGGCAATCACTTGCGCGGTGGCGCGGACGGCGCTGTCCACGTGGGCCTCGGTCGTCTCTCGGCCCAGGCTGAACCGCACCGACGTGGTGGCGAGCTCCGCGGGGATCCCCAGGGCCGTGAGCACGTGGGAGGGCTCGCTGGAACCGGCCGCGCACGCCGAGCCCGAGGACACGAGCACCCCCAGGTTCTGGAGGTCCACCAGGACGGTTTCGCCATTGACGCCAGGGAAGCAGAAGGACGCGTTGGTCGGTAGTCGCGTGATCCCGTTCCGTCCCGACGTCGCTCCGACGGTTGCTGTCGCACGGCCGGCCGGCGGGATGAGGCCCTCGGAGGTGATCGAGGCTGGCGGGTCGACGGAAACGGCCGGGTCCGCGGACGCAGCCGGGCCGTCCGGAGCGGCCGGGGTGGCACCGCCATTGCCGAGGCCGCCCACAACGTTCCGAGGATCCTGGCCGGTCAGGATTGCGTCCGGTACGGAGTTCAGGATGCCCGAGATCAGTCGGTCACGCAGGGCTGTCGAGCGGGCCGCGTAGGCCACCCGTTCTCGCTCGGCCAGCTCCAGCGCCACCGCCAGGCTCACGGCGCCGGCCACGGTGGAGGTTCCCGAGCGGCGCCCGCGCTCGTGACCGCCACCGTTCAGCAGCGGGCGCAGCGGGGTGCCGCGCTTGAGCCACAGCAGTCCGATCCCTGGCGGCGTGCCGATCTTGTGTCCCGCCAGCGTCAGCGCGGCCACTCCCAGGTCTTCGACGTTCAGCGGCAGAGTGCCGGCCGCTTGCACGGCGTCCGTGTGCAGTGGAACCCCGTACTCCGCCGCGATCTCCGCCAGGGCGCGGATGTCCTGGACGGTCCCCACCTCGTTGTTGGCGAGCATCACCGACGCCACGGCCACGGTGGTCGGATCGGAGGCGCCGCTGCTCCCGGGAGGGGCATGGGAGGCGACGCCGCGGGAGGGGGCGGCACGGTCGGGGAGGGTGCGAGCGGCGTCGTCGTCGGACACGAGGGCGGCGCGGAAGGTGTCGGGGGAGAGCGCACCGGAGGGATCGACGGGCAGTTCGAGCGTCTCGAAACCGTCATGCCGGGCGAGTGCGCGGGCGGATTCCAGGACGGCGTCGTGCTCGATGGCGCTGACCAGCAGGCGGTGACGCGAAGGCTGCCGTTCCTGGCGGGCCAGGGCGATGCCCTTGACCGCCAGGTTGTCCGCCTCGGTGCCGCCGGAGGTGAAGATGATCTCACCCGGGCGGGCCCCGAGGACCGCGGCAACGCGCTGGCGGGCGTCCTCGAGGGCGCGGGCGGCGCGCTGGCCGCGCTCGTGATGACTGGACGCGTTACCGAACCCGCCGGTCAACCACGGCCACATGGCCTCGAGCACTTCGCGGCGCGGGGCGGTGGTCGCCGCGTGATCCAGGTAGATCATGATGTGACCTCTCGTGATGACGGACATCTCGTGCCCGTGACGGGCGATGAGCCGGACTGTAAAGATGGACCATGGAAGAAAACACGCTGACCACCATTGCCCAGGACATGCTCACCGAGGCGCGCGAGGCGTCCAGCGGGCGTTCCGCCCACCACCTCAACGGCGGCCGCGAGCACACGCTGCAGCAGACCATGATCGCGCTGGCCGAGGGCCAGGACCTCAAGGAACACGAGAACCCGGGCGAGGCCACGATCCAGGTGATCACGGGCCGGGTGGAGCTCGTCGCCGGCGACGAATCCATGCAGCTCGGTCCTGCCCAGTACGCCGTGATCCCGCAGCAGCGTCACTCCCTGCACGCGCACGAGGACTCCGTGGTGCTGCTGACGCTCGTGAACAAGGGCTAGTCCACGGCCACGTCCAGACCCAGGTCCAATGCGCGCACCGAATGGGTGAGCGCGCCCACGGAGATGACGTCCACGCCGGTGGAGGCCACCCTGCCGATGGTCTCCAGCGTGATGCCACCGGATGCCTCCACGATGGCGCGACCGTCCACCACGGCCACGCCGCTGATCAGGTCCGAGTGGGCGAAGTTGTCCAGCATGATGGTGTCCACCCCGCCGGCCAGGACGTCCTCGATCTGATCGAGCCGGTCCACCTCCACCTCAATGTGTGTGGTGTGCGGCAGCTTCTTGCGCAGTTCGCGCAGCGCGTGGGTCACGGAGGTACCGTCCGCGGTGAGCACGGCCAGGTGGTTGTCCTTGAGCATCACGGCGTCCGAGAGGCCGAATCGATGATTGTTGCCGCCGCCGCACGTCACCGCGTGCTTCTCCAGCGCTCGTAGTCCGGGGGTGGTCTTGCGGGTGTCGGTCACGCGGGTGCGCGTGATGGTCCCGGCGGGCAGGTTGTTGGCGCGTTCCACCTCTGCCACGGCCTTCTCGACCTCGGCCACGTACCGGGCGGTGAGCGTCGCGATCCCCGACATCCGCTGCACGAGGTTCAGCACGCTGCGTTCGGCGCTCAGCAGTGGTCGCGCCGGGCCGGTGATGGTTGCGATGGCGGTTCCGGGGGTCAGCGGGTCACCATCGCATACGTGGAGCGTGACCTCCAGGCCCGAGTCCGCCGTGGCGAAGCCGGTCCGGATGATCTCTTCTCCCGCAAAAATTCCTGCTTCCCGCGAGGTGATCGTGGTGGTGGCGGTCGCCGCGGCAGGGATCACGAGCTCGGAGGTGATGTCACCCCACGGCGCATCCTCGGCCAGGCTCGCACGAATCACGACTTCAACGGCTGAGCGAGTCAGCATGGTCTGTCCTTTCGGGGGTGGGTGCTGCGGATCCGGAGGCGATCCATGCGGTGCTCGTGGCCAGGCGGGGGTCGGTGGCCGGGTGGTCCACGCGCTGATGGGCTCCGCGGGATTCGGTGCGAGCCAACGAGGCGCATACGAGCGCGTGCCCCACGGTCAGGAGGTTCCGGTCCTCCGCTTCAGCCAGGGTTCCAGGGGCCGCCGCCGTATCCTCCTCGTCCGACGACGACGCCGCGAGCCAGCCGTCCAGCCGCGCCTTCGCCCGTTCGAGGCCCTCGGCGGTGCGGAACACCCCGGCGCCCTGCCACATGGCTTGCTGCAGGCCAGCGCGGGAGAACGGTTCGGCGACGGCCGAGTCCGTCGAGGACGGTTCCCTTCCCGTGGAATACGGCCTGGTGCTGAGCAGCGGGTCGTTTCGGTCTGCCAGGCGGGGCTGGACGTGGGCCGTTGCCTCATCGAGCACGCGCGGCTCCGGTTCGCTGCAGAGGGCCACGGGCGACGCGTCCGCGGGTTCCCCCGGACCGGCGAGCAGTTCGCCGATCCTGCGGCCGAGGACCGTGGCTTCCAGCAGGGAATTCGAGGCCAGGCGGTTGGCCCCGTGCATGCCGGTGCGGGCACATTCCCCGGCGGCCCACAGTCCGGGAACAGTGGTGCGGCCCAGCGCATCGGTGGCGATGCCACCCATGAGGTAGTGCGCGGCGGGGCTCACGGGGACCCACTCGGTGGACCAGTCGAGGCCTCGCCTCGCGAGTTCGGCGTGGATGGACGGGAACCGGCGGGCCAGGAATTCGGCGCGGGTCAGCCCGGACGGGACGGGGATCGTGGAGCAGTCCAGGTATGCGGCGCCGTCGTCGGATGCCGTGCGCGCCGCGAAGACTGCGCGCGCCACCACGTCCCGGGGGGCGAGTTCCGCGCGGGGGTCCACATCGGTCATGAAGCGGTGGCCGTGCTGATCGCGCAGTACCGCTCCCTCACCGCGGACCGCCTCGGAGATCAGGAACGAACCCGGAGCGGCCATTGCGGTGGGGTGGAATTGGAAGAACTCCAGGTCACGCACCTGGGCACCGGCGCGCAGGGCCAGTGCGATGCCGTCCCCGGTGGCCACCTGGGGATTGGTCGTCCACGGATACAGCTGACCCGCGCCGCCCGTGGCGAGCACCACGTGGTCCGCGGGGAGGAACTCCTCGTCGCCCAGCTCTCCGCCGTGGAGAACCGGGCGGACGGTGCAGCCCACGACCCGGTCACCGACCACGATGACGTCCGTGACCAGGGTGTATTCGCGCAGACGGATATGTCCCCCGTGGGCCATCTCGCGTGACCGAGCGGACAGGGCCTCCTGGATCGCGTGCCCCGTGGCGTCGCCCCCGGCATGCAGGATGCGCGAGATGCTGTGCGCAGCCTCCAGGCCCTGCACCCACGGGGAGTCGGGGCCGGCCACGTGGTCGAAGGCGACGCCGTGGTCTGTGAGGTCGCGAACAGCCGCGGCGGAGTCCCGGACGACCCCGTGCACCACCAGCGGATCACACAAGCCCGCACCGGCCACCAGGGTGTCCTGGACGTGCAGCCGTACCGAATCCGCGGGGTTTCCGCCGGGGAGGGAGCCGGTCATCGCGGCCATCCCACCTTGGGCGCGATCGGTCGCGGTGTGGGTGAGTGCGGCCTTGGTGACCACGGTGACGCGGGCACCGGCCTCCGCCGCGGACAAGGCCGCGCTGAGACCGGCGACCCCGGTGCCGATGACCAGGACGTCAGTCATGACTCACGCCCTCGGGACGGCGGCGAGCATGCGTTCGAGAGCCACGGACGCCTCCCGTGCGACGTCCTCGGCCACGGACACCTGATTGACCACGCGACCGGCCACGAGTTCCTCCAGGACCCACGCGAGGTAGCCCGGGTGGATGCGGTACATCGTGGAGCACGGGCAGATCACGGGATCCAGGCAGAAGATCGTGTGCTCGGGATGCTCCGCGGCCAAACGGTTGACCATGTTGATCTCGGTACCGATCGCGAACGTCTGCCCCGGCTCCGCGGCCTCCACGGCCTTGCGGATGTGGTCGGTGGAGCCCGAGGAATCGGCGGCGTCCACGACCTCCATGGGGGACTCGGGGTGCACGATCACGGTGCAGCCGGGGTATTCCGCGCGGGCCTTCTCGATCTGGCCCACCGTGAAGCGCTTGTGGACGGAGCAGAAGCCGTGCCACAGGATCACGCGGGAATCCTGGAGGACCTGCGCGGTGTTGCCGCCCAGCTCCCTGCGGGGATCCCACAGGGGCATGTGCTCCAGCGGCACACCCATGGCCTTGGCGGTGTTGCGACCCAGGTGCTGGTCCGGGAAGAACAGCACGCGCTGGCCGCGACCGAAGGCCCAGTCCAGCACGGTCCGCGCGTTCGAGGACGTGCACACGATTCCGCCGTTGCGACCGCAGAACGCCTTGAGCGCGGCGGACGAGTTCATGTAGGTCACGGGGATCACGGAGGCGAGCGGCTCGCCGTCCTCGCCCATGATCGTCCGGCCGTGGGCGTCCGTGGCGTGGGGGCCGAACACGTCCATGAGATCCGCCCAGCACTCCTCCACGGAATCCGCGTCCGCCATGTCCGCCATGGAGCACCCCGCAGCGGGATTGGGAAGGATCACGGACTGGCCGCCCCGGGAGAGGATGTCCGCCGTCTCGGCCATGAAGTGCACACCGCAGAACACGATGGCTTCCGCCTCCGGGTGCGCCTTGGCCTGCTGCGCGAGCTGGAACGAATCACCGATGAAGTCCGCGTGGTTGACCACTTCGTCCCGCTGGTAGAAGTGCCCCATGACGACGGCGCGCTCACCCAGAGTCTTCTTGGCCGCCGTGATCATGGCGTCCAGTTCCTCGGGGGAGGCATCCCGGTAGCGCTGCGGAATAGTGGGCTGCGCGGGGGAGCCGGCCGGAGCGGCGTCGTCCTGGGAAGCACCCGGGCCGTAACCCGCCGAGAGCGGGGCGGGGAACTCCCACGGGTCCTGGGTGAGAGCGGCGTTGCACGAACCGCCCTCAAGGGTCGCCGCGGTGCCGGATGGGCGGGTGGGTAGCAGCGTGAGTCGGGTGGCCACGGAGGTCATGGGGTCTCCTCGGTACGGTCTGACGGGGATGGGCGGAAGAGTCCGGGCGGTTCGGCCGCCGCGAAGCGGTACAGCGTGGGAGGACGGTGCCGGGCGCCGGCGAGGCGCTCGCCGGTGTCTCGGAGCTGGCCGGAGGACAGGACGTGGCGCCGGAAATTGGAGGGATCCAGGGCTTTGCTGATGATGGCTTCGTGCACCTCGCGCAGGGCCGCGATCGTGAACGTCTCCGGCAGGAACGCCCGGGCCACGGTTGGCTCGGCGATGCGACCGCGCAGGTGTTCCAGGGCGTGGGCCACGATGAGTGAGTGGTCGAACGCGAGGTCCGGCAGGTCGGTGGCGCGCAGCCACGTGACGTTGAGGTCGTTCTCGCCCATTGCGGCCTCGTGCGGCGGGAGGGAGGCCCAGTAGACCACGGTGACCTGGCGTTCTTCGGCCCCGGCGGAGCGGGTCAGCCCGCCGAACGTGGCCAGTTGTTCCAGGTGGGTGGGGGCCAGCCCGGTGGTCAGGGTGAGGCTGCGCAGGGCGGAGTCCTCGAGATCTTCAGTGGATCGCAATGGACCGCCCGGCAAAGCCCACATGCCGCGGTAGGGATCGCGAATCCGGCGGACCAGGGGTAACCACAGCTCGTGGGCACTGTTCTCGCCCGTGGGGCGGACCGTGAAGATCACCGTGGACACGGCCAGCAGCACGCGCTGATCGGTCATGGCGGCTCCCCGGTCTTCGACGCCCCGCGGGGCCGAATCGTTAGTGTCAAGATGACTCTAACGTGCTAAAGTCGTTATGACCATAAGTGCGACGGGATGCTTCACCCAGCAGGGAGCAGGGCGGTCCACCGAGCGAGGGTCCCGTTCCCCGGGGATGCCAGGAGACCGTCGGGGTGCGGGAGCGTGTCGGCGGGCCCGGCTTGCCGTGCGCCGTCGCCGACGCCGTCGGTGCGAGGGGTCGAACGCTCGGGATGCCTGCTACCGTGTGCCGTCGCGGTTGCCGTCGTCCCCCACGGCCGTCGAGTCCGTCGCGTTGGAGGTGGCCCCACCGCGGCGTAGCTGGCGTCCAGGTCCGAGTGTTCGACGCCGGCCCTGGAGAGGATCTCGCGACCGCAGCGGACTGCTTCGGCAACCGTTCCGCCGTTGGCCACCACGGCGGCGGTGATCCGTGCCGCGAAGTCCTCGGCGAGCACGTCCGTCCCGGGGCCGTGGGACTGGGATGTGTGCTGGGTGCTCACGGGTGGACCGTCCTCGGACTCGCGGGTGGTGGATGCGGCCGGTGGTGGGTGTTGCTGATGGTGGGTGCCGCTGGTCAGCCTCATTCAGGGCGGGGAGGCCGGACCCCGCGGTGGGCGCGGTAGGGTCACACGTGCACCGCCGCATGGAAAGGATATGCCCGGGTGAACGCGACCAATCCCTCCGAGCTGGTTCTCACCGGCGAGTTCCGGGAGGCCCTGCAGCGGCTGCACCACGGGGAGAGCGTGTTCCTCACGGGCAAGGCCGGGACCGGTAAGTCCACCCTGATCCGGGAGTTCATGGCCCACACCCGGCGCAACGTGGTGGTCGTGGCACCCACGGGTATCGCGGCGTTGAACGTGGGCGGGTACACGATCCACCGGTTGCTCTCGTTGGCCCCGGGGATGTCCCCGGAGGAGGTGCGGCGCGGGCGGTACTACCCCGGCCGGTTCGCGGCCACCCTGCGCGAGTTGCACACGCTGATCGTGGACGAGGCGTCCATGGTCCGGGCGGATCTTTTCGACTGCCTCGTGGCCGCCCTGGAACGTTTCGGCCCCAAACCCGGGCGCAAGTACGGCGGTGTGCAGCTGGTGTTGGTGGGGGACCTCTACCAGTTGCCGCCCGTGGTCACCGATCACGAACGCGAGTACTTCGCGACCCGCTACTCCACCCCGTACTTCTTCTCCGCGGACACCTACCACCGGGACGACTTCGCCACGGTGGAACTGACCACAGTGTTCCGTCAGCTCGGGGACGACCGTCTCGTGGACATCCTCAATGCCGTGCGGGAGGGTGCGCTGCTCGAGGAGGCCCGCCGGGAGCTCAACGCCCGCACCGACCCGGACTTCACCCCGCCCATCGACGAGTTCTGGCTGACCCTGACCACGACCAACCGGATGGCCACGTCCCGCAACCGCGGGATGCTCGAGCAGATCCCCGAGCCGGCCGTGCACCACTCCGCGATCCTCACGGGGCAGCTGGACGGGTTCGAGATCCCCGTGGACCGGGAGCTCGTGTTCAAACGCGGCGCGCAGGTCATGATGCTCACCAACGATCCCTCCGACCGGTGGGTCAACGGCACGATCGCCAAGGTGGCCGAGCACTTCTGGGAGGACGGCGAGCTCATCGTGTACATCGAGCTCCCCGACGGTCACCTGGCCAAGGTCGAACCCAACCTGTGGGAGGTGACGCGGCCCGCCGTCGAACACGGAACGCTGCGCCACGACGTGATCGGGACGTACACGCAGCTGCCGTTCCGCCTTGCCTGGGCGGTGACCATCCACAAGAGCCAGGGGCAGACGCTCGACAACGTGGTGGTGGACCTGACCGGGGGCACGTTCGCCGACGGCCAGTTGTACGTGGCGCTGAGTCGCTGCACGTCCTTCGAGGGGCTCGTGCTGCGGCGCAACGTGTTGCCGCGCGATCTCAAGGTCGATCAGCGCATTCGCCGCTTCCTGCGCTCGGGGTCCCGGGACGCGGACACGAGCAAGGGCAACGTGTACCTGGGCATCTGCAACGTGGGGGACGTGGGCGAGCGCTGGAGGCCCCGGCCCGTGGAGCTCGCCCTGGTCACGGACGACGGCCTGGAGCTGAGCACCCTGGTCAACCCCACGCGGGACATGGGGGACGCGCGCAGCGCATACGGGATCACCGCGGGCCAGGTCCAGCTCGCGCCCCTGCTCACGGACGCGTGGGCCGCGCTCGCCCCGCACCTCGCGGGTCGCGTGCCCGTGGGCGCGGACATCGACCGCCAGCTCGGGTACCTCGATCACGAGCTCAAACGCACGGGGTACGTCACGCACATGCCCCTGGGGTACGACGTCGCCGCGGGGCGGGTCTCCGCCCAGCAGCGCCGCGGTCTCGGGGCGGCGACGGCGCTCGAACGGGCCCGTGCGGTGCGTGAGATCGCGGCTTCGTCGGGCGTCACGGAGGGGCTGGCCGATCCGTTCCCCGAAGCTCAGGACCGGTCGGGCTATCTCATGCCCCGGCCGGACGGTGTCACCGGGTTCACCGTGCGGTGCAGTGCGGATACCGCGGGGCACCCGGGTGCGGTACTCGCCGAGAAGTTGCGGGAGGCCGGGGAGCGCGGGCGGCTCTCCGCGCAGAGCCTCGCGGTGGTGCGCGCCGTGGAGGAGCACACGGGTGAGTACATCCTGGACGGGTCGGCCGATGCGGCTCAGGGGATCGAGGCGGTCCTGGTGCCGGGTGCGCGGATCTGTTTCACCGGAACGGTGATCGGCCCCGACGGGCGGGAGGTCTACCGGGAGGACCTCGAGGACATGGCCGTGGAGCGTGGGCTGCAGCCGGTGGCAAACGTGACCAAGACCCGCTGCGACGTCCTGGTCACCGCGGAGGACGGCTCGCAGTCGAACAAGGCCAAGAACGCCGCGAAGTGGGGCAAGCCGGTGTTCACCGCCCGGGAGTTCACGGCGTGGTGGCGGGGTGAGCCCGCCTCCGCCGGACCGGAGTCGGCCGCGGAAGCGGGCGTGGTGATCCGCCCACTGATCGACCCGGCCGGCTGAACCGGGTTACCTGGAACCGGTGGCCACGGGACCCGGGGTGACCGCAGCGGCGTCGTCAGGCAGGACGGTGCGCTCGCGACCCTTGCCGCGCACGAACGCGAAGAACACCGCCGTCATGATGACGAGCCACGCGAGCCCGGCGCTCAGGGCGATGCGGGTGTCCGGGGTGAAGGCGAGCAGCACGATCACGAACGCCATGAACGCGAGGGCCGCGTACGTGCTCACGCGACCGCCGGGCAGGGGGTAGGAACTGCGCGGGGCGCCGGCGCGGGCGCGCTCACGGGACATGCCCAGGTGGGAGACCAGGATCATGATCCACACCCACACGGTCGCGAACGTGGCCAGGGACGCGATGATCAGGAACACGTTCTCCGGGATCACCGCGTTGAGCACCACACCGATCAACAGCACCACGGCCATGAGCGCCACGGTGAGGGTGGGCACGCCGCTGCGGCCCACATGGGTGAACGCGCGCGGTGCGTGACCCTGCTGCGCGAGCCCGTAGACCATGCGCCCGGAACCGAAGATGTCCGAGTTGATCGCCGAGATCGCCGCGGTGATGATCACCGCGTTGAGGATGTGGGGTGCGAACGGGATGCCCAGGGAGTCGAAGATCTGCACGAAGGGGCTGACCTCGCCGGTGACCTCGTTCCACGGGAAGAGGCTCATGAGCACGAACAGGGTCAGCACGTAGAACAGCAGGATCCGCACGGGCACCGTGTTGATCGCGGCGGGGATGGTCTTGGCGGGGATCCGGGCCTCACCGGCGGTGATGCCGATGGTCTCGATCCCGCCGAACGCGAACATCACCACGGAGAAGGACAGCAGCAGACTGGTGAACCCGTTGGGGAAGAGACCGCCGTGATCCACCAGGTTGTGCAGCCCGGGCGGGGTGTCGGAGGGGACGGCGAAGCCGAAGAGCAGGATCGCGAAACCGCTCACGATCATGAGGATGATGGCCGTGACCTTCACGACCGAGAGCCAGAACTCCAGCTCACCGAAGACCTTGACGTTGAGAAGGTTCAGCCCGGTGATCAGCAGCACGATGGCCAGCACCCAGATCCACTGGGGTGTGTCCGGGAACCAGAACTGCATGTAGATGCCGAACGCCGTGACGTCCGCGAGGGCCACGATCGCCATCTCGAACACGAACGTCCACCCTGTGATGAAACCGGCCAGGGGACCCAGGTAGCGGCCGGCGTACTGACCGAAGGACCCCGAGACGGGGTGGAGCACGGCCATCTCACCGAGCGCACGCATCACCAGGAACACCACGGCCCCGCCCACGATGTACGCGAACAGCACCGCGGGGCCCGCGGTCTGGATGGCCGAGGCCGAGCCGTAGAACAGCCCCGTCCCGATCGCCGAGCCGAGGGCCATGAAGCGGACGTGGCGCACGGTCAGTCCGCGTTTGAGGGCGGCGGGGAATTCGCTCACGGGCGGTCCTTCTCCAGGGTTTCCAGGTGGCGGCCGGGGCGCCGCACACCAGGGGCGGCCGGATCCGGGCCTCTAGGAGATTACACCGGGCGCGTACCCGCCCCGGCTCGTGGGGCGAGAATGAACGGGGTGCATGCCAGGATGCAGGTGCGCCGGCGGAACAGGACGCCGGTGTATCGGTGACAAAGGTGCGCCACATCACCACCGCTGCGCCGTAATCACGTGTCATGGCCCCGCGGTTGCGTACGTTGGGCGCAGCAGACTCCGCCGGCAGAACGGAACCAGAGATGTCCTCGTCCACGCCCCGTGCCCGCTCGCACGGCACACAGAAGGGGACCGGTGGCCTGCTCCGGGTCCTGAACTGGATCGAGTGGGTGGGCAACAAGCTTCCCGACCCGTTCTGGCTGTTCCTCCTGCTCGCGGGGGTCGTGATCCTGCTCAGCTGGATCCTCTCCGCCGTGGGACTCAGCGCGGTCAACCCCGCCACGGGCGAGACGGTGGCGGTCACCAATCTGTTGGCCCCGGACGGGCTGCGCAAGATGGTCGCGGAAGCGGTCACGAACTTCGTGGAGTTCCCGCCCCTGGGGCTCGTGGTCGTGATCCTGTTGGGCGTGGCCGTGGCCGAACAGTCCGGAATGCTCTCCGCGGCGCTGCGCGGCTCGGTGTCCCGCGTGGGTCCCAAGTGGCTGACCTTCGTCCTGGCACTCACGGGCATCACGGGGTCCATCGCCTCGGACGCGATGTACGTGGTGCTGATCCCCCTGGGTGCGCTCGCGTTCAAGGCCGCCGGCCGGTCCCCGGTCGTGGGGCTCGTGGTGGCGTTCTGCTCGGTCGCGGCGGGCTTCAACGCGTCCCTGTTGCCGACGGCGTCGGACGCCCTCCTGGGTGGCATCACCACCGCCGCCGCGGGGCTGATCGACGACAGCGTGATCGTCACCCCGGTCTCCAATTACTTCTTCACCTTCGTGTCGTCGCTCGTGCTCGCGGCGATCATCACCCTGGTCACGGAGACCGTGCTCGCCAAACGCGGTGCGGCGCTCGAGGAGGACACGGATACCAAGCAGCAGAACATGGGGGACTTTGAGGACATGCGCCTGAAGCCCCGCGAGAAGCGGGGTCTGCGTAACGCCGGCATCGCGTTCGCGATCATGATCGTGATCTATCTCGCGGTCCTGCTGATCCCCGGCTCACCTCTGCGCGCGGAGGACGGTTCCGTGCTGATGTCCCCGCTGCTGCTCAACGTGGGCATCGTGATCGCGGTGATGTTCGCCGTCGTCGGCTGGATCTACGGACGGGCCGCCGGGACCATGACCGAGGCGCGACAGATCCCCGAGGCCATGGCCACGGGACTGACCACCGTGACCCCCGTGCTGGTGCTGTTCTTCGCCGCGGCCCAGTTCACCGCGTACTTCCAGTGGTCCGGGATCGGTCCCGTCCTGGCGATCTACGGCGCGGACTTCATCGGCTCGCTGGGACTGCACCCCATCCTCACGTTCACCGGGATCGTGGCGATCGTGGCCGTGATGAACCTGCTCATCACCTCGGGCTCGGCGCAGTGGACCCTGCTGGCCCCGGTGATGGTGCCCATGCTCATGCTGCTCGACGTCTCACCGGAGATGACCCAGGCGTTGTTCCGGATCGGGGATTCCCCCACCAATGTGATCAGCCCCGTGAGCCCGTACTTCGCCCTGGTCCTCGGGTACCTGCGCCGCTACCAGAAGGAAGCGGGCGTGGGCACGCTCATCTCCCTGGTGCTGCCGGTCTCGATCGCCATGCTCATCGGCTGGTTCCTGCTGTTCATCGTGTGGTACCTGCTGGGTCTGCCGCTGGGCCCGCAGGACCTCTGAGGCCACGGTGCCCGCGGGACCGTCTGAGTTGCTGGGCGGTCTCTGGGCGGACGGACTGCTGGAGAGACAGCTGGGCACCTCCCGGGGCAGAGGTGGCCTTTCGTGCTGACACCCCCTCCTTTGAGAAAAAGTTCTTCAACCGTGCACGCCATTCAATGGAGGGCCGTATATCGATGCACTGACCGAAAGGAGCGATACCATGCTGAGGGGTGTCCTAGTTTGCGTATTCTTCGCAGTTCTATACCCCTATCCGGGGAACTGCTGCATGGATAGGTCAGGGAGCTATTCAAGCAGTAGTCCCGTCTGACTATGTTGGAGGTGCTGCTGCGCCGGTACCGGTGCACCGGGGGCGGGCACGAATGGCGTCAGGACTGCGGCGTTGCAGCGCAGCCGTGGGCCATGCTCTCGCGCTGGGGGCTGCGGTGGCCTCTGGTAGTCGACGTGTGTGAGCACCTGACGTTCGCCAGGGTCGCCGAGGGTCTGGGAGTGTCGTGGAACGCCGCGAACGACGCGGTCTAGTTGTTGTGGGGCATGAGGTATTCGCCGTGGATGTGCCACTGAGATGAGGAGCGGGCTCCTCGCCACACGATGTTAGTTCCTACACCGTCCGTCCGCAGCAAGAGAGCCCGTTCATGCCCCACAACATTTAGCATTACCCATTTTTGGCTCCGACGGTTCCATGGGCGGCCTGAAAAGGCACGAATACCCATTCATGGTTCGTGCCTTCTGGTTCACGGAGCGGTACGCGCGTTCGGGTCGCTTGGAGAGAGCTTAGGAACCCGCGCGCACTCCGGTGGGGTCCTTATCGGAATTGGGCCTTCTGGTCGAAGAGTACGACGTAGCCGCCCACAGGATGGCGGGTAATTTTCCGCAAGGGTTCAGTCACCTGGGATTGACTTGAGCTGCGGGACGCGGGTAAATAATCGATCCGCCGGTCAGGCGCCGGTATGGCCCATGCGGCGGGAAATCTCCGTGGCCACAAGACTGGCCGCATGGCAGATGTGCCGCGCCTGTTCCTCACCTACGCGGAAGCGTGGCGCAGCGACCATGAGACCGGCCACCAGATCGCCCCGGTGGTCCCGGATCCCGGCGCAAATGCCCACCTCGTCCACGGAGGTCTTGCCGTAGTTGAGGGCCACGCCCGAGAGGCGGACCTCCGCCAGTTTCCGCAGGTAGTTCGCCACATGGGGTTCGTCCTGGACGGGTAGCTCTATGGCGCCCGACGTGACCAGAGACCGGATACGCGGTTCGGGGTGGTCGGAGAGGAACAGCTGGACGGATGAGCTGTATGCGGTGTTGTACCGGGTGCCCAGAGGGGAGGTGTGCTTGATCGAATGCGGGCTCGGCAATTGTTCCACGCACACCGCCTCGAAGCCGTTCCACAGCAGCAGGGCAGTGGTCTCCCCGGTCTGCGCTGTGAGCTCCTGCATGTGCGGGTAGGCTACGCGCCGAACGTCCATAGTGGCCAGCAACGGACCGGACACCGTAATCAGCCCCATCCCCAGGCGGAACTGGCGGGACACAGGATCCCGCTCGACCACGTCCGAGTTCTCCAGGGTGGCGAGGATCCGGGACACCGAGGACTTGTGCAGGCCCACCCGGCTCGCGATCTCGGTGACCCCCAGCAGGGGTTCCTCCGCCGAGAAGCAGCGCAGGACGGCCAGGGCGTGGTCGATCACCGAATTGCCCTGCGGTCGCCCCGGTTGCTGGGATGTTGCGCTCATCGGTGTTTCGTCCTTCCGAGGGGTTGTCCACCGGGCCGGGGTGCTCGGTGGTGACACGGGTGGGGGGCCGGGGGGGGGGGGGGGGGGGGCCCGCCCCCCGCCGGGGGGGGGGGGGGGGGGGGCGGGGGGGGGGGGGGGGGGGGGGGGGGGGGGGGGGGGGGGGGGGGGGGGGGGGGGG
>NZ_LZMM01000064.1:0-1214 GCF_001665945.1 Kocuria sp. ICS0012
GATGTCGAACCCCGGTGTCCCACCGCGACGCACCCGGCGGGGGGGGGCGGGGGGGGGGGGGGCGGGCGGGGGCGGGGGGGGGGGGGGGGGGGCGGGGGGGGGGGGGGGGGGGGGGGGCGGCCGGCCCGCCCCCCCCCCCCCCCCGCCGCCGAGCTGGCGGCGGGCTGCGACTGGCCCTAATAGCCCTTATAGGTCTATTGCTGCCAGTAGCGGGGGTTCAGTGCCTCGGTGCCGTCGTAGTCCAGTGCGAGCAGGACGCGGGCGAGCTGGTCGATGTAGACGCCTTCGACTTTCACGTGCTGCACGCCTCGGGCGTACTCGCGTACCTCGATTTCGATTTCATCGAGTGGGCTGGTGCTCACGAGCACGGCCATGTTGCGGGCGGCCGCGTAGCGGTCGCCGGTGCGGGTGAATGGAAGGATGCGTGCGGTGAACAGTAGGCCGCCGCGGTCGTAGCGGCCGGGCACTGCTGCGAGCTGGCTTGCACCGAGCGACATGAACACGTAGGGGCCGATTGCCTGGCGGAACTGTTCAGCGGTCGAGCGGTGGAACTCGTCAGCTCCGGCGATGTGTGCGGTGTCGAACGGGATAACTCGGGTGGGCTTCATGGTTTCACCTTTCGTTAGGTCTTATGGGGTTTATAGGTCTATTTAGGCGGTGATGAGTCGGTCGCGCTCGGCGTCGTCCAGCCGGTAGGCGAAGCTGCACGAGCCGAACCATTCGGCGGCGGTCGTCGCTGCTTCCTCGGTCGAGTACAGGCCAAGAATGCGGGTGCATGGGCAGTTGAGCACGGCCCAAGCGTTCGCGGTGCGGCTCTGGCCGCACTCGCACGCGATCCGCTCGGCGCACTGCTGCGCCTCGGCGGCGGTGCCCTCGGCCGCGTAGCCGATTCCAACGGGTGCCAGTCCGGCGCAGCTCTTGCAGATGTAGGTGGTTGCCATGTTCTCTCTCCCTCACGTTTTTTGCCTTGAAGGCGTTTACGCCTTTCGCAGAGAGCGACGCCGAAGTGCAAGTGACCGTGGAATACCGGAGCGAGCGCAGCGAGCGAGGATATGCCGCGAAAGCACTTGCGCGCAGGTTGAGCGAACGTAGAATGCCGCCAGGCTTCAAGGTAAAAACGCGAAGCGTTCTAGCGGTGCGGCCGCGCAGCGGCCGACATACTGGCCGCCCTCTGTCGGCGGCCCCGGTCGCGGATGCGACCGGCTGGGGGGGCG
>NZ_LZMM01000065.1:0-37191 GCF_001665945.1 Kocuria sp. ICS0012
GGTGTTGTGTGCCCCCCCCCCCCCGCGGGGGCGCCCCCCCCCGCGCGGCCCGCGGGCGGGGGCGCGGCCCCGCCGCGCGCCCCCCCCCCCCCCCCGTCGGCGGTGCAGATCACTCGTTGCCGCTGAGCCGATTGCGCGCGGCGTCCTGGCCTTGATCGACCTGGCCCTCGAACTTGTGACCGGTCTTCTCGTCCACGGCGTCGCCCGCCTTGTCGATGCCCTGGTCGACCTTGTCCTGGTGGTTTCCGGCGGCGTCCTTGGCCTTGTCCGCGAGTCCTCCGAGATCCGGCATGATCTGTGTCCTTCCGGTAGGTGAACCAGCCCGGTGTCGGGTCGGTACGTTCATCCTGCACGGCTTCCGTCACATACGGAAGGACCCCGACACGGGGTTCACCCTGAGGGAACATGACGCGATGGGTCCGGGGTGGAAGGAATCGGGCCCCCTTCGTTCCCGCCTGAAGTGGAGTACCCTGGGAAGTCGTCCCGCGCGCCAGCCGACCCCGCGAGAACCGGTGTGCAGCGCTCGCCCGCCGAGCGCCGTCGGCGTCATCCAGCGGGGCGGGAACCCCCATCCACGAAGGAGCCAGTGCGCGCCATGACCACCGAGAAGGTCGAACTGCTCCGCCACCCGGCGGAGGCCATCAACTGGAATCGCGTCCAGGACGAGAAGGACACCGAAGTCTGGGACCGTCTGACGTCCAATTTCTGGCTCCCCGAGAAGGTCCCGCTGTCCAATGACGTCCAGTCGTGGAAGACGCTCACGGCCGAGGAGCAGGACCTCACCATGAAGGTGTTCACGGGCCTGACCCTGCTGGACACCATCCAGGGCACCGTGGGTGCGGTCTCCTTGATCCCGGACGCCAAGACCCTGCACGAGGAAGCCGTGTACACGAACATCGCGTTCATGGAATCCGTGCATGCGAAGTCCTACTCGTCCATCTTCTCCACGCTGTCGTCCATGAAGCAGATCGACGAGGCGTTCCGCTGGTCGCGCGAGAACGAGCACCTGCAGCGCAAGGCCGACATCGTGCTGACGTACTACAAGGGTGACGACCCGCTGAAAAAGAAGGTGGCCTCCACCTTGCTGGAGTCCTTCCTGTTCTACTCCGGGTTCTACCTGCCCATGTACTTCTCTTCGCACGCCAAGCTGACCAACACCGCGGACCTGATCCGGTTGATCATTCGCGACGAGGCCGTGCACGGGTATTACATCGGCTACAAGTACCAGCGTGGTCTGCTGCAGGAGGCCCCGGAGCGGCAGGAGGAGCTCAAGGCGTACACGTACGAGCTGCTGGACGAGCTCTACGACAACGAGGTGGCCTACGCCGAGGCGCTCTACGACTCGGTCGGCTGGACCGAGGACGTCAAGAAGTTCCTGCACTACAACGCCAACAAGGCACTGAACAACCTGGGCTACGAGGCCCTGTTCCCGCGGGAAATGACGGACGTGTCCCCGGCCATCCTCTCCTCGCTGTCCCCGAACGCGGATGAGAACCACGACTTCTTCTCCGGTTCCGGCTCCTCCTACGTAATCGGCAAGGCCGTGAACACGGAGGACGAGGACTGGGACTTCTGAGTCACTGAGCGCCCGCCCTCCCGGAGAGCGTTCCGAGGCCCGGATCCGCACGGTGTATGCGGGCCCGGGGGCGGGTTGGGTGGGAGTGTGCGGGAAACAAGGCCATGGAATGAAGAGCGGGTGGCGCGCGGGTGCGTCCCCCAATGTGCGGCTGTCATCACGTGGCCGCTGTTCCTAGGCTGGAGCCGCAAGGGGAGAGGTTTCTCGCCAACCCTCAGGCGTTCCGGGGGGAACGCCGGGTTGGTGGGGGCACGATCGACAACCGTGAAGAACTGCACAGTCATGCACTCGCCACGGGAGATCTTCGTAGGGGGCTTGAACGTGATGCGCGCAAAATCGTCCGTCAAATCAGTGCTCTCGGTCGCCGAGCTGGGCACGCTCAACCAGCTCATGCGCGGTGCCGGCACGGTGGAACCGTTCGAACGTGAACTGGTGTCCCGCGTGTTCGTGGGTGCTCGTGCGTGGCTGCAGGAACAGGAAGAGGGCGCGGAACTCACCCGTGACCAGCGCAAACGGTGGAACGCCGCGGTGCGCTACGTCAATCGCTACGTCTCACGCGGCGGTGTGACCATGTCGTGGCGAGTGCTGCGTTCCTTGGGCAACTCCACGGATTTGCTCGCGAACCACCACGTGCTCAAGACCGCGATGGTAGCTGCCGCCGCTCACGGTCCGGTCACCGCGGCCGAGGAGAGCCGCACGGCCACTGCGCTCACCGCCCCGCCCCGTCCGGCCGCGCGGTTGACCACCTCCGCGGCGTGATGCTCCACACGTCGTCGACGTAGCGCGCGCCACGTCCGGCCGGGTGAGCGAGGAGTTGCGGGGAACGGACCCGCCCGTGCCGCCGCGTCCGGGGTCCGAGCGGGCCCCGCTGCACTAGAGTTGGCGCCAGCATGAAACTCATACGCCAGCGCGAGTCCCTGGGCGCCGAACAGGACTACCGCCGCGCCCTGTCCATCCTCGACGCCGCGCGCGGTGGCGCCACCGAACCCGTGCTGCGCGTGTACCAACCGCGGCCCACGGTGGCCTTCGGTCGCCGCGACGAACTCAACCCCGGGTTCCCCCGGGCCCGTCAGGCCGCGCTCGACGCCGCGTTCACCCCGCTCGTGCGCCGCGTGGGTGGCCGTGCGGCCGCGTACCACGGGGGTTGCTTGGTCATCGATCACGTGGAACCGGATCCGGATCCTAAGACGGGTATCCAGGACCGGTACCGCCTGTTCGGGGACATGGTGGTCGCAGCGCTCGAGGAACTCGAGATCCCGGCCCAGGTGGGAGAGATCCCGGGGGAGTACTGCGCGGGGGAGTACAGCGTGCATGCACCGGGGACAGCGGCGGATCCGAACCAACCGGTCAAACTCGCCGGTACCGCGCAGCGTGTCGTGGCCGGGGCGTGGTACTTCTCCACGGTGCTCGTGATCGAGGTAGCCGAGCCGTTGCGCAGCGTCCTGGAGGACGTGTATTCGTGCCTGGGTGTGTCGTGGGAACCGGCCACCGCCGGGTGCGTCGCGGACGTCCGACCGGGCACCACGGTCGCCGAGGTCGAGGCCGCGCTCATGAGCGTGTACGACCGGTACTCGTCCTACATGGGGTACGGCCCCGTGAGCGGATCGCGGTAGGGCCGACAACCCGTCACGGGAGGAGAACACCATGTGCGGTCGTTATGTGATCGCCCGGACCCCGGGCCAGCTCGCACTGCCCTTCGACGCGCAGGTCGACGACTCGATTGCCGGGGGCGTGGAACCCAACTGGAACGTGGCTCCCACGCACACGGTCCCGATCCTGCTCGAGCGGCTCTCACCGGACGGTCAGCTGCTCCCGGAGATCCACGCCGCGCGCTGGGGCCTCGTGCCCTCGTGGGCCAAGGAGCTGTCGATCGGGTCCAAGATGTTCAACGCCCGCTCGGAGACCGTGACCGAGAAACCGTCCTTTCGGGCCGCGGTTAAAGCCCGGCGCTGCGCGATCCCCGCGGACGGCTATTACGAGTGGAAGGCCCCGGAGCCCTGGCGCGGGAAGAAGCAACCGTACTTCGTGTACCCCGAGGACGGTTCCCCGATCTGGTTCGCCGGGATCTACGAGTGGTGGCACGTTCCCGACGACGCCGCGGACCTCGCGCGTGCCGAGCAGACCCGGCCGGGCAAGAACGCGCAGGACGACGCGGGCCGGTGGTTGCTCTCGTGTTCGATCCTCACGCGCGAGGCCCCGGACGCGCACGACGAGAACTCGCACCTCGCCGCGCTGGCAGCCCTGCACAACCGGTTGCCCATGGGCATGACCGAAGCGTTCGCGCGCGAATGGATCACCCCGGACAAGGACCACGCCCCGGAACTCGTGGACCGCGCGGTGGCCGGCGCGTTGGAGGTCGCCGCGCAGTGGCGCATGCATGCCGTGAGCACGGACGTGGGGTCGGTGAAGTCCCAGGGGGAGTACCTCGTGGAACCCCTGCAGACCCTGCTGTAGCCGCAGCCGGGGGCGTGTCACAACCCCGGTGAATGTCCTCGGTACGGCCCGCCGCACCGCAAGACCTCGGCCCTCTGCCTATGGTGGAGACGGTGCACCGACGCACCCACACCGACGATAACCGGGGGTAGACATGGTTGAACTGGGCGACACCCTGACCGATGACACGCGCTGGCTGATCGACTTCGTCCGCTCCGCCGGAGCCGGCGTGCTCGCGAGCAACAGCGGCACGGGATATCCCGAATCCGCGTACGTCCACGTGGCTGCCACGGACGACGGACACATCGTCTTTGGGACCAACACCAAGTCCCGGAAGTTCTCCAACATCACGTCCGACCCGCGCGTGTCCATGGTCGTGATGCGAGACGGCACGCACGAGGTGCAGCTCGAGGGAGAGGCCAGGGTCCTCGAAGGGGCCGACGCCGCTCCGGCCGGTCAGACGCTCGCGGCACAGCACCCGGGGGCGACCGATACGAACGATCCCGAGAACCTGCGGGTCCTGGACATCACGGTGCGTTGGGCCACGCGCACGGACGCATCCCAGGTCCCGCCGCGCAGCGACGAGCTCACGCTGCGCTGACGGGTTGCTGCCACGCTGACGGGTTCGCCCCTCGCTGTCGAACGACGGCGCGGGCGCGTCACGGAGGGGCGCCGGTGCGCTCGGCGGACGCCGATTCGTTCCACGACATGCAGTGCATCCATCCGCAGCAAGAGACCCGGGTCGCATCAGGCGATCCGGGTCTCTTGCATCCGGTTCAGAACGGTTCGGTTCTGGGCGGGTCGGTCGTGGACGGCTCGGTTCCGGGCAGCTGCGTCCCGAACAGCCGCAGCACCGTCAGAGTTCGTCCTGCTCCGGGATCCAGCGGTTGAAGTCGAGCGTGAGGTAGAGCGCGAGTGCCGCGGAGTTGTCCTCCGGGATCCGCACGCACACCTCGTGGTAGCCGTTCTCGTGCAGGGACGTCATGACCTGGCGCACGAGCTGCTCCGCCAAGCCGCGGCGGCGGTGCGAGGACGCCGTGAAAAGTTCGAACAGGTACGGCACGTCCGGCAGGTGCGGGTCATCGCGGCGCTCGAGCACGATGGCCGCGGCCACGGGGTTGCCGTCCTCGTCCTCGATCACCTGCGACTGTTCCTGCAGGAACGGGCCGAACTCACCCCGGAAGGCGTCTCGGACCGTGGTCTCCGCGTCCTCCTGCGTGCCCACGGTCCCGGACCCGTAGGCCTCCCGGAGTAACCGGGCGAGCGCGGCGGTGTCCTCGTCCGTCACGGAACGGCTCGTGGCCGTGAGCTCCCGGGGGGTCAGCTCCGTCCGCGCGATCAGCGTGATGGTTCCAGTCATCATGGCCTCCCATGGGTCATCGGTGCACACGGTAGTTCTTGCCCCTCAGGGTAACCGAGAAGACCCCGGTTTCCACGGGCGTACTACGGTGGAGGGGCAGGCCCGTCCGAGCCCCGGCCCACGGCACCGCGGTGGGCGCGAGCGGCGTCGTCGTCCCACGCGGGGACCGCAGCCCGGAGGCCACCGTCCGGCGTTAGTGAGGAGAGCGAGCACCATGACCGAGAACCCCCAGACCGATTCCACACCGGAGGGCGAGACCGCCCGGATCTGCCGCGAGTTGATCCGCTTCGACACGAGCAATTACGCGAGTGGCGAGGCCAAGGGTGAGCGTGCGGCGGCTGAGTACGTGGCCGAGCTGATCCACGAGGTGGGCCTCGAGGCCCAGTACTTCGAGTCCGCCCCGGGCCGCGCGAACGTGTTCACCCGTATCGAGGGCAAGGACCCGAGCGCGGACGCGCTGCTCGTGCACGGCCACCTGGACGTGGTCCCCGCCGCGGTGCAGGACTGGTCCTTGGACCCGTTCGCAGGGGAGGTGCGGGACGGGATGATCTGGGGCCGCGGCGCGGTGGACATGAAGGACATGGACGCCATGATGCTCTCGGTGCTGCGCCACATGCGCCGCACGGGAACCGTGCCCGAGCGGGACATCGTCTTCGGGTTCTTCGCGGACGAGGAAGCCGGGATGCGCTACGGCTCCAAGTGGATGGTGAGCGAACATCCCGAGGTCTTCGACGGTGTCACGGACGCACTGAGCGAGGTGGGCGGGTTCTCCGCGAACATCGGCGGCAAGCGGGCCTACCTGCTGCAGACCGCGGAGAAGGGCCTGCTGTGGTTGAAGCTCATCGCGCAGGGCCAGGCCGGGCACGGCTCCGGGCTGCACGAGGACAACGCCGTGACGCACCTGTCCCGCGCCATGGCGAACATCGGGCAGTACACGTGGCCCGTGGAACTGACCAAGACCACCCGCGCGTTCCTGGACGAGGTCACCGAGCTGACCGGCGTGGAGTTCGATCCGGAGAACCCGCAGCGGCTGTTGCGCGAACTGGGGGATGTGGCCCGGTTCGTGGGGGCGACCCTGCAGAACACCTCGAACCCCACGATGCTCGACGGCGGGTACAAGACGAACGTGATCCCCGGGACCGCGCAGGGCACCGTGGACGTGCGGTTCCTGCCGGATCAGCGTGATCTGGTGATGGAGAAGCTCCAGGAGCTCGCGGGTGACAAGGTGCGCTTCGAGGCCGAGTTCGAGGACATCGGGCTGGAGGTCCCGTTCTCGGGCAACGTGGTGGACGCCATGGTGGACGCGCTGCAGGCCGAGGACCCCGACGCCGTGGTGCTGCCCTACATGCTCGGCGCGGGCACCGACAACAAGTCCCTGGCCACGCTCGGGATCACCGGCTACGGATTCGTCCCGCTGCAGCTGCCCCCGGAACTGGACTTCACGGGCATGTTCCACGGCGTGGACGAGCGCGTGCCCGTGACCTCGCTCGAGTTCGGTTCGCGTGTGCTGGACCGCTTGCTGCGCACGTACTGAGCCCCCCCCCGCGCTCGCCGGCCCGAACGACGTCGGCCCCGCATCGTACTGCCAAGCCCTAGCGACCTCGTGCATGCCCCACGCGACCGGACCCGCGCGACGCCGACCCGTCCTGCGTTCCGCCCCATTCCACCGGCCCGACCACCGAAGGAGCCCCCATGACCGCCGTGACCGAACTGCTATCCGACGAGCTGCTCGCCGAGATCAGGGACCGCGCCGCCGCGACCGACCGCGACAATGCGTTCTTCGCCGAGGACTTCGATGCGCTGCGCGAGATCGGCTACCTGCGGATGCTCGTCCCGCGCGAGTTCGGCGGGCTGGGCTTCACGCTCGAGCAGGCCGCGCAGGCGCAGCGCCGCCTCGCCACGGCCGCACCGGCCACCGCGCTGGGGATCAACATGCACCACGTGATCGTGGGGATCGGCCACACCCTCCACCTGCGCGGGGACGATCGCGCGCAGCGGATCTTCCTCGACGCCGTGGCCGGGGAGGTCTTCGCGTTCGGGATCTCCGAGGCGGGCAACGATTCCGTCCTCTTCGACGCGACCACGAGCGCCGAGCCCGTGGCCGAGGGCTGGCGCCTGCACGGCACCAAGATCTTCACGTCCCTGTCCCCGCGCTGGACGCGCCTGCTCGTCCACGCCCGGGTCTCCGGGGACGACGACGCCGCACCCCTCGTCTTCGGGTTCCTCACTCGGGAGGGCCACGGGTCCCCGGCGGAGGGGGCCACGGTGCGCGAGGACTGGGACGCGCTCGGGATGCGTGCCTCGCAGTCGTGCACCACGGTGCTGGACGGTGCGCTGCTGCGCACCGAGGACGTGCTCACCAGGACCCCGGCCGCACCCAACCCGGACCCCGTGGTGTGGGGGATCTTCGGGTGCTTCGAACTGTTGCTCGCGGCGGTGTACACGGGGATCGCCGACCGCGCGATCGACGTGGCCGTGGAGATCACGACCACGAGGCGATCCCTGGCCAAGGACGCCCCGTACTCGGACGACCCGGACATCCGCCGGCACGTGGCCGGGGCCGGTGTGCTACGGGACGGGGTGGAACTGCAACTGCGGCAGTTGTGCGCGGACGTGGACGCCCTGGGGTCGGACCGGGAGCCGGCGCACGGGCCGCGGTGGTTCATCCTGTTCTCCGGGGTCAAGCACCGGGCCACGGAAGCCGCGCGCGCCGTGGTGGACCTGGCGCTGCGGGCGTCCGGGGGAGCGCAGTACCGGCGCGGTTCCGAGCTCGAGCGGCTCTACCGGGACGTGCTGGCGGGGATGTACCACCCCTCGGACGAGGAATCCGTCCACGCGGCCACGGCGAAATCCCTGCTGGGACCCGTCTCGTCCTGAGCGGATCCCGGGCTCAGAACGTGCGGTCCACCCGCATGATCCGCCGGCGCAGTACATAGCGGCGTTGGCCCCCGTAGAGCACCGCCGAGCGCATGAGTTCCCACTTGCCGTACTCGGTGTGTTCCCGTACCCGGCTGCGTGCCTCGGCGGGTTTCTCCCGCGGCGCCACCGTGAGCGAGAGGTACTCGTACCGGTCGTCGCGCCCGGTCATGGCGGGGTGACCGGATACCGAACTGTGCTTCAGACGTTGTTCTTTCATTGCTCCCATTCTGCTCCGATAACGGCTAACGTCTACACCATGAGCACCGATCCCCGCGCCGCGCTGCAAGCGCTCGTCAACGCCCTCGAAGAACACCTCGCCGCCGCGGCGAACCGCCGTTCGGACGACGATCCCACGGTGGACGGAGCCTACCTGGCCATCGCCAACACCTTCGAAGCCTACGAGGAAGCCCTCTACGACGCCTACGACGAGGTCACCCCGCTCACCGTCTTCGCCGAGGAGGACGACTCCGACGACGACCTCGACTACGACGACGATGATGATGACGACGATGATGACGACGATCTTCTCGAGGACAACGAGATGATGGACGAGGATCTCATCGACGAGGACGACTACGACGATGACGATGACGAGAACGAGGACCGTGATTCCTCGAACGGACGCCGTTCCGGGCGCTGACCCGGGGGATCGGATCACGTGAGCTGCGAAGGCCTCCGCCGCGGGCGGGGGCCTTCGTGCGTGTCCAGCGGCTTCCCAGGACGGGCCGGGAAGCACCTCGGAGGGGGTGCCGTACAGTTGTCGCGTGAACTGGATCGAAGCGATAATCCTGGGCCTCGTACAGGGGCTGACCGAATTCCTGCCGGTGTCCTCCTCCGCCCATTTGCGGATCGTGGGCGAGTTCCTGCCCAACGGGGCGGACCCCGGGGCCACCTTCACCGCGATCACCCAGCTGGGCACCGAGACCGCTGTGATCATCTTCTTCTGGCGGGACATCGTGCGCATCATCAAGAAGTGGGCGCTGTCGTTGAGCGGCCGCGTGGACCGCAAGGACCCGGATGCCCGCATGGGGTGGTTCATCATCCTGGGTTCACTGCCCATCGCCGTGCTCGGTCTGTTGCTGCAGGACTACATCGAGACCCAGTTCCGCTCGCTGTGGATCACCGCGACCATGCTGATCGTCTTCGGTCTGTTCCTGGCGATCGCGGACTACATGGGTAAGCAGGAACGTCACCTGGAGGACCTGACCGTCAAGCACGCCGTGGGCTTCGGTTTCGCCCAGGCGCTGGCACTGGTGCCCGGTGTCTCCCGCTCGGGTGGCACGATCACCGCGGGTCTGCTCATGGGCTACACCCGCGCGGCCGCGGCACGCTACGCGTTCCTGCTGGCCATTCCCGCGGTGTTCGCCTCCGGCCTGTACCAGCTGTACAAGGCGGTCAGCGGCGCCGAACCCGGCGGGGTCTACTCCCTGGGCCAGACCGCGGTGGCAACCTTGATCGCGTTCGGCGTGGGTTACCTGATCATCGGGTGGTTCATGCACTACATCTCGGAACGCAGTTACAACCTGTTCGTGTGGTACCGCATCCTGCTGGGTGCCGCGCTGTTCGTGATGCTCGGAACGGGGCTCATCAGCGCCTGATCAGCACCGCCCTCGATCCGTGACGTGCGCGTTCGCGGTCACCAGGGAATAGCGGCCCCGGTGCGCCCGTTGCGTTCGAGGGAGTCCAAGAATCGTCCAAGCGAAGGTGAACATGAAGCGTTGGTCCAGCCGTCCGGTTCCGCAACTGCCCGGGACCTCGCCCGCACCCCTCGTGCACGACACAAGCACGGGGGAGCTCGAACGGCTGGAACCGCGTGAGGGCCGGGCGGGACTGTACGTGTGCGGGATCACCCCGTACGACGCCACGCACATGGGCCACGCCGCGACGTACGTGAACTTCGACCTGCTCAACCGGGTGTGGCGGGACGCCGGCTTCCCCGTGGACTACGTTCAGAACGTCACCGACGTGGACGACCCCCTGCTCGAGCGGGCGAACGACACCGGCGTGGACTGGCGCGAGCTCGCCGAGGAACAGACGGAGTTGTTCCGCACCGACATGGCGGCCCTGAACGTGCTGGCCCCCGATCACTACGTGGGGGCCACCGAGGCCGTCGAGTGGATCGTGCCCGCCATCGAACGCCTCGTGGAACGCGGGCTCGCGTACCGCGTCCCGGAGGGCACCGGCCAGGACGGGCGCTCGGAGCCCGCGGGGGACGTCTACTTCGACGTCGACGCCGCCGGGCGGTTGCGCGCCGACGACCCCGACGCATGGGTGATCGGCTCCACGTGTCGCCTGGACCGGGAGCGCATGCTGCCCCTCTTCGCGGATCACGGCGGCGACCCCGAACGCACGGGCAAACGTGATCCGCTGGACCCGCTGTTGTGGCGCGTCAAGCGCGAGGGCGAACCGTTCTGGGACGGTGCGTCACTGGGTGAGGGCCGCCCCGGATGGCACATCGAGTGCAGCGTCATCGCGCTGCAGTACCTGCCCGCGCCGTTCACCGTGCAGGGCGGGGGCTCGGACCTCGCGTTCCCGCATCACGACATGGGCGCGGGCCACTCGTACGCGCTGTCCGGTGAGCCCATGGCCGAGCACTTCGTCCACACCGCGATGGTGGGGCTGGACGGCGAGAAGATGTCCAAGTCCAAGGGCAACCTGGTGCTCGTCTCGACCCTGCGCCGGGAGGGAGTGGATCCCGCCGCGATCCGCCTGGCGATCCTCGCCAACCACTACCGTACGGACTGGTTCTGGACGGACGACCTGCTCGAGCAGGCGAAGCGTCGCCTCGCCACGTGGCGTGAGGCCGCCGTCAAACCTGAAACGGCCGGGGCGGACTCCCTGCTCGAGGCCGTGCGCGCGGCCCTCGGTCAGGACCTCAACGCTCCCGCGGCACTGATCGCGGTGGACGCGTGGGCCGCACGCAACCTGGGCGGTGCCGCCGCGCGTGGGGCGGGGGCGTCGGCCGAGGACGCCGCGCTGGCGCGCGCCACGGTCGAGGCGTTGCTCGGCATCGAACTCTGAGCGCCCCGCCTCCGACGGACCCGCGCGGTCAGCCGCGGTCGTCGCGGCGGCGCAGGTAACGCTCGAACTCGCGGGCGATCGCGTCCCCGGTGGCCTCCGGGAGGTCCACGGTGTCCTTGGCCTCCTCGAGCTGGCGCACGTAGTCCGCGACCTCCGGATCCTCGGAGGCGAGCTCGTCCACGCCGCGTTCCCACGCCTCGGCGTCCTCGACCACGGGTTCGAGCGGCAGGGCCATGCCCAGCAGGTCCTCGAGGCGGCGCGCGAGCGCGAGCTGCGCCTTGGGGGAGGGCGACTGCGCCACGTAGTGCGGGACGGCGGCCCACATGCTCAGCGTGGGGAAGCCCGCGAGCGCGGCCATGTGGGAGAGCACCCCCACGATCCCGGTGGGTCCCTCGTACTGGGGGGCGTCGATGTCCAGTTCCTCGCGCAGCTCCTCGGTGTCCGAGGTCAGGGTCACGGGGATCGGGCGGGTGTGGGGGACGTCCGCGAGCAGCGAGCCGAGCATGATCACGAAGTCCACGTCCAGGGCCGCGGCCTGCTCGAGCAGTTCGGCGGTGAACGCACGCCACCGGTAGGACGGTTCCCAGCCGTGCAACAGCACGACGTCCAGGTTGGTCCCGGGCACCGACGCCTTGGACAACCGCGTGGTGGGCCAGTGCAGTTTCTGCTCCCCGGTCAGGGGCCGGCGGATCACGGGACGGGAGTACTGGTAGTCGTAGTAGTCGTCCGAGGCGACCTCGAACACGTCCTTCGCGTTGAGCTGCTCGCGGATGAGCTTGAGGGTGTCCGTGGCGGCGTCGCCGGCGTCGTTCCAGCCCTCGAACGCGGCGATGAGCACCGTGACGGTCTCCTGGTCCGCACCGTCACGCACGACCCCGAAAGGTCCGATACCGGGCTGCTCCGAATTATTGTCCAACGTGGTCACCGTCCCACTGTACGGCCCGTGCGGGTGTTCCACGAGCCGATCCCCAGCGCGGTACCGGCGGGCGCACCTACCATGTTCAGCATGCCCCTTCCCCGGTTCCGCCAGCCCTCCGACGATCGCGCCGCACCGGCCCCCGCCGGCCCCCGACCCCGCGGGGTGCGGCTGGGTCTGCTGCTGGGCGTGGAGCTGTTGCTGGACCGTTCGTGGTTCCTCATCGCGGGGTTGACCCTGGTGATGTACGGGCCCGTGCTGTGGCGGCTGTACCCCGAGCTCGGCTGGCTCAACCTTCTCCTGGCCCTGGGCTTCGCGGTGGGCCTGGCCCTGAGCGTGCTGGTGCACGAACTCGCCCATGCGCTCGCGGGTCGCGCGGCCGGGTGGCCAGTGACCCGGATCGTGCTGACCCTCATGGGCGGGCACACGGCGTTCGGCAGCGTGCGCACCACGCCGCTGCCCACCGCGCTCGTGTCCCTGGCCGGACCGCTGAGCAACGTGGTGCTCGCCGCGCTGGGCACCGGTGTGCTCTTCGTGACCGCGGACAGCCCCGCGGGCCCGGGGTGGGCGCTCGTCCAGTTGCTGATCCTGGCCAACTGGATCCTGGGGTTGTTCAACCTGCTGCCCGGACTGCCGCTCGACGGCGGGCGCGTGGTGGAGGCGATCGTGTGGGCACTGACCCGCTCGGAGGCCAAGGGCACGACCGTGGCCGCGTGGTGCGGGCGCGGGATCGCGATCCTCACGGTCGCGTGGTTGCTGTGGGCGCAGGTATGGCGCCAACCGGTGGTGCTCGTGATCACGCTGCTCGTGGCCGGGTTCATCTTCATGGGCGCGGGGCAGGCGCTGCGCCAGGCACGCGTTCTGGGCGTGCTCGACGCCGTGCGGGCCGGGGGTGTCGCGCGTCCCGCGATGGAGTTCTCCCCGACCACGCCCCTGGCCCTCGTGGACGCCACCGTCATGGCCGCCACGGGGGACGACTACCGGGGATGGACCCCGGACGTCGTCGTCCGTGACCGCGGTGCCGTGGGCCTGCTGGACCCCGAGCTCGCCGAACGGGTGGCACCGGCGCACCGCGGCGTCGTCGCCGTGGGGGACGTAGCCGAATGGCGTCCCGCGGATACCACCGTGGACCCGGGCACCCCCGGCGGCGAACTGGCCCGCGTGCTGGAGACCGGGCGCCGCGCCTGGGTGTGCGTCGTGGACGGTGCCGGTCACGTCACGGGCGTGGTGCACCACGAGGACCTCGCACGCTTGGCCCTGCGCGCCTGATCGCTCCATGAGCGCGGTGGGGGCCATCGCCGCGGGGCGTGGTGATCCGATCGGGGCTACGGTGGGAGAATGGCTCGGGGCGGCCCGCGGTGCGGGCATACCTACGGAGCCGGACGGACCCGACGACGACCACGCGTGAGAGCGAGCAGATGAGCGAGCAGCAGGAATCCCACCCGAACCCCACCGGCGCCACCGTGCGGGGAGCAGCCAACCGGCGCGGCCCGTTCCGCTCCGGCGAGCGCGTCCAACTCATGGACGAGACCGGGAAGATGACCACCATCACCCTGGTGGACGGAGGGGAACACCACACCCATCGCGGGGTGCTGGCACATGAGCTGTTGATCGGCCAACCCGAGGGCACGGTCGTGTCCAACACCTCGGGGATCCAGTACCAGGCGCTGCGGCCACTGCTCAAGGACTTCGTGCTGTCCATGCCCCGCGGAGCCGCGGTGGTCTACCCCAAGGACTCCGGGCAGATCGTGACCATGGCGGACGTCTTCCCGGGCGCCCGGGTCGTGGAGGCCGGGGTCGGTTCCGGCGCGCTGACCATCTCCCTGCTGCGCGCGGTGGGGGACGAAGGCCACGTCCACTCGTTCGAGCGCCGGGAGGAGTTCGCGGAGATCGCCCGGGGCAACATCGAGACCATGTTCGGCGGCCCGCACCCCGCGTGGGAACTGAGCCTCGGGGACCTCGCGGAGGAACTGGGCGCGCGGGAGGAGCCCGGGTCTGTGGACCGCGTGATCCTGGACATGCTCGCCCCGTGGGAGTGCCTCGACGCCGTGGCCACAACCCTCGCGCCCGGCGGCGTGGTGATCTGCTACGTGGCCACCGTGCCGCAGTTGTCCCGCGTGGCGGAGGCCATGCGCGCGGACGGCCGCTTCACCGAGCCCGAGGCCTCGGAGACCATGGTGCGCGGGTGGCATGTGGAGGGGCTCGCGGTGCGCCCGGACCACCGCATGGTCGCGCACACCGGGTTCCTGATCCAGTCCCGCCGACTCGTGGACGGCGCACCCAGGTTGGCTCCGAAGCGGCGCGCTTCCAAGAGCGAGTACACGGAAGAGGATTTGCAGGCGTGGACTCCCGTGGCCCTGGGCGAGCGCGTGGTCTCGGACCGCAAGCTGCGCCGCGCGGGCCGCGATGCGGCGTCGTTGGCCGAGCACGCCGCGCGCGCCCAGCGGGAGATCGACGAGCAGGCCCGCGCGGACGAGGGTCAGGTGCGCGATGACTGAATCGGGCGGCACCGCGGGCCGTTCGGCCGCGGACATCACCCAGCGCCAGATCAACATGCTGCGGGACCAGAAGCGCAACCTGGACAAGCAGCTCGCGGCGGTGGGATCGCAGAACGAGAAGCTGGTGCGGTTGCTCAACGCGTCCCGCCAGGAGATCGTGACGCTCAAGAAGACCCTCGCGGCGGAGGCCGAGGCTCCCGCGACGTTCGCCGTGGTGCTGCAGGTCAACCACGGTCGCCAGCCCTTGGGGGAGGCCACCGGGGACGGTCCCGTGGTCACGGGCCCGTCGGTGGACGTGCTCTCCGCGGGACGGAAGATGCGCGTGGCCCTGAGCCCTCTCGTGTCGCTGAGTGCGTGCGAGCCCGGACTGGGGGTGCTGCTCAACGAGCACTACGTGGTGATCGCGGTGCTCGATTACGAGCGCACCGGGGAGGTGGCCACCGTCAAGGAGGTCATCGACCACGACCGCGTGCTCACCGTGGGCCGCTCGGACGAGGAACGCGTGCTGTTGCTCTCGGGTCGGTTGCGGCGTGAGCGCCCCAAGCCCGGGGACGCCCTGACCGTGGACCACCGCACGGGCTTCGCCCTGGAACCCGTGGAACGCACGGACGTGGAACAGCTCGTGCTCGAGGAAGTCCCGGAGGTCCGCTATACAGACATCGGAGGGCTGGGGCCTCAGATCGAGGCGATCCGCGACGCCGTGGAACTGCCCTACGTCCACCCGGACATCTACCGCGAACACGGTCTGCGCCCGCCCAAGGGCATCCTGCTCTACGGTCCCCCGGGCAACGGCAAGACGCTGATCGCCAAGGCTGTTGCGCGCTCGCTCGCCGAGCGCAGCGCGGCCAAGGCCGGGCGCGCGCGGCCCGAGGGCTACTTCCTCAATATCAAGGGCCCCGAGCTGCTCGACAAGTACGTGGGGGAGACCGAGCGCCAGATCCGCTCGATCTTCGCGAACGCGCGCGAGCAGGCGGCGCGCGGGATCCCCGTTGTGGTGTTCTTCGACGAGATGGACTCGCTGTTCCGCGTGCGCGGTTCGGGGCTGTCCTCGGACGTGGAGACCACAATCGTGCCGCAGTTGCTCACGGAGATCGACGGCGTGGAGCAGCTCGACAACGTGATCGTGGTGGGCGCGACCAACCGCGAGGACATGATCGATCCCGCGGTGCTGCGCCCCGGTCGCCTGGACGTGAAGATCCGCATCGACCGCCCGGACGAGCAGGGCGCGCGGGAGATCTTCTCGCTGTACGTCACCGAGGACCTGCCCCTGCGTGAGGACGATGTCGCTCGCGCCGGCTCCCGCGCGCAGGCCGCCCGGGAGCTCGTGGACGCCGCGATCGGGCGCATGTACGCGCGCACCCCGGACACCGAGTTCCTCACGATCACGTACCGCGACGGCGGCCAGGAGACCCTGTACTTCGCGGACTACGCGTCCGGAGCGGTGATCCGCAACGTGGTGGACCGCGCCAAGAAGCAGGCCATCAAGACGCTGCTGACCACGGGCCGGCGGGGGATCACCTCGCAGCACCTCGTGGACGCGGTGAACCAGGAGTTCCACGAACAACAGGACCTGCCCAACACCGCGGACCCGGAGGACTGGGCCCGATTGACCGGTCGGCGCGCGGACACCATCCAGGACGTCCGGATCGCAGTGGACCGCCCCGGGGTCTCCGGCACGCAGCGTCCGGACGGGGGCGCGGCATGACGGTACGGCGGATCATGGGCAGCGAGACCGAGTTCGGTGTGCTGGCACAGGGTGAACCGGGTGCGAACCCCACGGTGCTCTCGACCCGCGTGGTCACGGGGTACGCCGCGTGGGTCGCCCGACGGCTTCGGGAACAGGAGGCGGCACGCGGGGAACGGTCCGTGGGCTCGGCCGGGCCCACGCCATCGGACGACGACGCCGCGCAGCCCGGTTCCCCGGACGCCCCGCTCGGCACAGGGTGGGACTACGGTTCCGAGACCCCGCTCGCGGATGCCCGGGGGTTCACCGTGGCCCGCGAGGACGCCCACCCGAGTCAGCTCACCGATGAGGCGCCGGTGCTCACCGCGGAGGAGATCGCCGCGGAGGCGATCAGCGAATCCGCGATGTACACGGAGGACCTCGACTGGCGCCGCGTGATCATGAACACCGTGATCCCCAACGGCGCGCGGGTCTACGTGGACCACTCCCACCCGGAGTACTCGTCCCCGGAGGTCACCACGCCCCTGGACGCGCTCACGTGGGACGCCGCGGGGGACGTGGTGGCCGCCCGCGCCGTGGAGTACCTCGCGGAGGTTTCCACGGGGACGGATGCTGCGCCGGTGAACCTCTACAAGAACAACACGGACAACAAGTCGGTGTCCTACGGCGCGCACGAGAACTACACCGTGGAACGCGCCGTGCCCTTCGAGCGGATCACCGCGGCCCTGCTGCCCTTCTTCGCGTCCCGGCAGATCATGTGTGGTGCAGGCCGTGTGGGCCTCGGGGTGGACGGTTCATGTCCTGGGTTCCAACTGAGTCAGCGCGCCGACTTCTTCGAACGCACCGTGGGGCTCGAGACCACGATCCACCGCCCGATCGTGAACACGCGGGACGAACCCCACGCGGACGACACCCGCTACCGGCGCCTGCACGTGATCATCGGGGACGCCAACCTCTCCCACGTGGCCACGCTGCTCAAGTTCGGGACCACGTCCCTGGTGCTGAACCTCGTGGAACACGACCGGGCGCCGCGCCTCGAGCTCGAGGATCCCGTGGCCGCGCTGCAGGCCATCAGTCACGACCCGTCCCTGCGCACTACGGTGGCGCTCGCGAACGGTCGGGAGTTGACCGCGGTGGAGCTGCAGCGCGAGTACTACCGCGCAGCGTTGGCGCTGGAGACCGAGCTGGCCCCGAACGGGTTGGACGAGGACACCGCCCACGTGCTGCAGACCTGGGACGAGGTGCTCACGGACCTCGCCGAGGACCCCGCGCGCTTGTCCGACCGGTTGGACTGGGCGGCCAAGTACGCGCTGCTCACCGCGTACCGCACACGCGACGGTCTCGCGTGGGACGATCCCCGGCTCGTGGCGATCGACCTGCAGTACGCGGACGTGCGCCCCGACAAGGGGCTCTACCACAAGCTCGCCGCCGCCGGACGGATCCGCACCCTCGTGGACCACGACCGGATCACCGCGGCCGCGGACCATCCGCCGATCGACACCCGCGCGTACTTCCGGGGCACCGCGGTGTTCCGGTACCCGCGGGACATGGCCGCGGTGGGCTGGGACACACTGACCGTGACGTTCCCCGGGATCCGCCGGGGAGCTCGGGTCAGGATGCCCGAACCTCACGACCTCACCCGGGACACGTGCGAGGACTGGTTCGACGCCCCGGACGTCGAGACCTGGATCGAGCGCGTGGCCGCGAACCGGCCCGCCCTCGTCACGGGCAGCGACATCGGCTGAACCGCCCGGTCGGGCGCAGCACACCCCATTCGAGAAGCCACAGGAGGACACCATGGCACAGGAACGCATCTTCCGCACCGGATCCCGCCGCGAGGAGGAACCGGACGCCCCGGCCCCCGCGACCCCGCCCGCCTCGGGCGCCGCACAGGCCCAGCTGGACACCCAGGGCACCGACGACCTGCTCGCGGAGATCGACGGCGTGCTCGAGACCAACGCGGAGGCCTTCGTGAAGGGCTTCGTGCAGAAGGGCGGCCAGTAATACCGTGGAACGGCGGATCTACGGGATCGAGACCGAGTTCGGCCTGATCCACAGCGCACCGCAGGGCCGTCCCCTGGGTGCGGACGAGACGGCGCGGCGGCTGTTCGCACCGGTGCTCGCGTGGGGGCGGGCCTCCAACGTGTTCCTGCCTAACGGCGGGCGCCTGTACCTGGACGTGGGCTCCCACCCCGAGTACGCGACGGCCGAGGCCGCAACCCTGCACGACGTCGTCGCCCAGGACGCCGCCGGCGAACGGATCGTGGACGACCTGCGCGCTCAGCTGCAGGAGAGCCTGGACGCCGAGGGCGTGGGCGGCACGGTGCACCTCTTCAAGAACAACGCGGACTCCGCCGGCAACTCGTTCGGCTCGCACGAGAACTACATGATTGCCCGCCGCACGGAGTTCTCCCGGCTGGTCCAGCACCTGCTGCCGCTACTGGTGACGCGGCAGATCCTCGTGGGCGCGGGTCGGGTGCACCCGGACGGGCCGCCGCCCTTCGGCTCCCTGGCCCTGGGGGACGGGCGCCCCGGCTACTCGTTCTCCCAGCGGGCGGACCACGTGTGGGAAGGGTCGTCCTCGGCCACCACCCGCTCCCGCCCCATGATCAACACCCGGGACGAACCGCACGCGGACGCCGAGCGCTACCGCCGGCTGCACGTCATCACGGGCGACTCGTCCATGTCCCAGACCACCACGGCGCTGAAGATCGGCATCACGGACGCGGTGCTGCGCATGATCGAGGCGGGCCAGATCCTGCCGGACCGCACGCTCGCGGACCCGGCTGCCGCCCTGCGGCAGGTCTCCCACGACCTCACCGGTTTGGCACCGCTGGAGCTGGCCGCGGGGGGCTACCGCTCGGCGGTCGAACTGCAGCGCGAGTACCTTGAGGAAGTCACCCGGTTCGTGCAGCGCCACGGCGCGCACCACGACCGCCTCGACTGGGTCGTCGGGCTGTGGGACCGTGGGCTGCGCGCCGTCGAGGAGCAGGACAGCTCGCTGGTGGACCGCGAGCTGGACTGGGCCATCAAGAAGAAGCTGCTGGACTCCTACGCGAGCGCCCACGGGATGGACTGGTCCCACCCCCGCATGGCGCAGTTGGACCTCGCTTACCACGACACCTCCGTGCGCCACGGACTCTTCCATATGCTGGAGCGCCGCGGTGCCGTGGAGACGTTCGTGGCCCCGCAGGACGTCGAGCGCGCCGTCGTCGAAGGCCCTCCCACCCGGGCGCGGATGCGCGGGCGGTTCGTGGCCGCGGCCCACGACGCCGGGGTCAGCACCACCGTGGACTGGGTGCACCTGAAGCTCAACGGGGAGCACCAGCAGAGCACGGTCATGTGCAAGGACCCCTTCGCCACCACCCAGCCGGACGTCGAGGAGCTGATCGCAGAGATCACCTCTGGACGCGCCTGACCCCACCCGCCCGCAGTGTTCCGGGGACTCTCCCAGCCGCGGCCCACGCGGGTCCTCTACATTGGCCCCGAGCCAGCACCCCGATGACGAAAGGTCACCCCCTCGTGCGAAAGATCATCCCTGCCGGCACCGCCGCGCTCGCCCTGTCCCTGCTGCTGACCGGCTGCGGCGGGGGCTCGGGCTGGGACTCCGTGGAACTGTCCGCAGACCCCTCGCAGGGCACCGCGCCGTCGGTGTCCTTCAAGACCCCAATGAAGGTGGACGACGCGCAGACCAAGGTCCTGAAGGAAGGGGACGGTGAGGAGATCCACGCCGGCGACAGCATCATGCTGCAGGCGGCCCTGTACAAGGGCTCGGATGGTTCCTCGCTGGGGGACACCTACAGTCAGGGTGCCGGACAGGTGCTGACCGTCAACGACGAGCTCAAGGACTCCCTGCCGCAGATGTACGACGCCCTGACGAAGGCCAAGGAGGGGGAGATCATCGCGTACAGCTCTCCCAAGACCAGCGGCGCGGCCTCCGAGGGGGACGACTCCACCTCGGTGGAGGTCTACCAGGTGACCAAGAAGATCATGCCGTCGCTCAACGAGAAGATGAAGACCCCCTCCAAGGGCATGCCCAACGTTACACAGGACGACAAGGGCACCCCCACGATCGCCAAGCCCGCCGGTAGCGAGCCCAAGGAGCTGAAGACGGACGTGCTGATCAAGGGGGATGGTGACATCGTCAAGGAGTCGGACACCGTGATCGCGAACTATGTGGGCGTGCGCTGGGCGGACGGAAAGTCCTTCGACTCCTCCTACGAGAAGGGCAACCCGGCCTCCTTCCCCCTCAACGGTGTGATCGCCGGCTGGAAGGAGGGTCTGGAGGGCCAGAAGGTGGGCTCGCGCGTGGAGCTGGTGATCCCCACCGACAAGGCCTACGGCACGGAGAAGGAGCTCGGCAAGGACTCCCAGTACCCCGCGGGCGCGCTCGTGTTCGTGGTGGACATCCTCGGCACCACACCCACCCCGAAGACGGAGACCGCGAGCCCGCAGGCCTCGGCGAGCGCCACTCCCGGTGCGTCCACGGCACCGAGCGCGAGCCCGGAGTCCTCTGCGTCCGGCAAGTGAGACACGGCTACACTGTGTGCTCGGCACGGCCCCGCCCGGGGGCCCACGACGAAAGGTAGAGCCCGTGTCATTCGGACAGCGCAAGCTTGATCGTTCCAAGCCGGAGATCGACTTCCCCCAGGACCCGGTTCCCACCGAGCTGCGGATCGTGGACGAGATCCAGGGCACCGGCCGGGAGGCGAAGGTCGGGGACACGGTCTCGTGCCACTACGTGGGTGTCACGTACTCGGGCGGCGAGGAGTTCGACGCCTCCTGGAACCGCGGTGAGCCGCTGGGCTTCACGGTGGGCGTGGGACAGGTCATCCAGGGCTGGGACCAGGGTCTGCTGGGCATGAAGGTGGGTGGTCGGCGTCGGTTGGAGATCCCCTCCGAGCTGGCGTACGGCTCGCGCGGCGCCGGCGCCGTGATCGGCCCGGACGAGTCCCTGATCTTCGTGGTGGACCTGCTCGACGTCCGCTGAATGGCGCCCTCCGCGGGGCCCTCGGCGCGCCGTTCCACCACGGCGTCCGCCGAGCGGCTCCTCAACCTGCTGATCGCCCTGCTCGACCGCGAGTCCGGGTACACCCGTGAGCAGCTGCGCGAGATCGTGCCCGGTTACGACCGCGCCGGGAACCAGGACGCGTTCGAGCGCATGTTCGAGCGAGACAAGGCGCACCTGCGCTCACTCGGGTACCCGGTGGAGGAGATCCCGGACGACGACCCCTGGGCCTCGGACGCGCAGCTCACCCCGCGCTACCGCGTGCCCCGGGGCTCGTACCGGCTGCCCCGGGTGCGGTTCAGTGCAGAGGAGTCCGCGGTGCTCGCCGTCGCGGCGGACGCGTGGAACGACGCTGCCCAGGACCGGCTCGCACGCCGCGCCCTCGACAAGCTCGAACCGGCGCTCAGCGGCGAGGCCGCGCCGGGCCGGGACCTGCAGCCCACCGTGGCCGTGGCGGACCCCGCCTTCGAGCCGCTGCTCTCGGCAGTGCTTGCGCACCGCACAGTGCGCTTCGACTACGTGGACCGCACCGGGGCATTCTCCCAGCGCACGGTGCAGCCGTGGGGTGTGGGCTCCCGCTACGGAGCCTGGTACCTCGCGGGCTGGGACACGGACCGGCGTGCACAGCGCACGTTCCGGCTCTCCCGCATCATCTCCGAGGTGGAGACCACGCGCGAGACGTTCGAGCCGCCCCGGGACTTTTCCATGGGCGGTCAGCTCGCGCGCATGGTCAGCCAGCCGCCGCAGCTGTGCGTGGTGGTCCATGTCCGCCAGGGCGCGGGCCAGCTGCTGCGCCGCATTGCCGCGCCGTCCGACTCACCCGCGTGGCGGGCCCCCGAGGGCTACGACGCCGTGCAGCTCGCGGTGCACGACACCGAGTCCGCGGCGGAACACGTGTGCGCGGCGGGCCCGGACGCCCGGGTGCCCCGCGAACCCGTGCCCGGCATTCGGGGCGACGCCGCACAGGGCGGGAGCGCCCCGACGGCCGAGGGCGGGCCGTCGGTCGAACCCGATTCGACGAGCGACGACGCCCCGACCGCCGAGGACATCGCGACCCAGAACGCGGTCGCCGACGCCGTGGCCCGCAGACTCCGTGACGCGCGGGCCTTCCAGGCGCGGATGCCCGGCGTGGACGTGCGTTGGGGCAAGCAGCGCCGTCACGGCGCGGCCAAGGCCAGCACCGAACAGCACCTCGCGCGGCTGCTACACATCGTGCGCCACGTCTACGCCCACCAGGGCGCGGAGCTCGAGGAGACGGCCCGGCACTTCGGGATCACGGACGCGGAACTCGTCAACGACCTGCAGACCCTGTTCGTGTGCGGGCGCCCGGGGCACATGCCAGACCAGCTCATCGACGCGTCCTGGGACGACGGCCACATCTACCTGGGCAACGCGCAGGAACTGTCCGAACCCGTGCGGTTGACCGTCCCCGAGGCCAGCGCGCTGCTCATGGGGTTGCAGACCCTGCAGGCCGTTCCGGGCGGTGACAGCAGGGTCGTGCGCTCGGCCATGCAGAAGGTCGCGACCGCCGCGGACGCGCTGCCGCTCGCGGACGCGCTTGCGGCACCGGACGCCGACGCCGCCGCGGAGCCCCGTGACAGCGCGCTCGTCACCCGCCTGCGGGACGCGATCAAGAACGGCCGGCGCGTGCGGTTGCAGTACCTCGTGGCCTCCCGGGACGAGGTCACGGAGCGGCATGTGGACCCCGTGCGGATGATCTTCTCGGACGGGCAGCAGTACGTGCGGGGCTGGTGCCTGCAGGCCAACGCGCCGCGCACGTTCCGCACCGACCGGATCGTGGGCTGCGAGGACGCGGGTGAGGCCGAGGTGCACCCGCGCATGGAATCGGAGGTGCGTTCGAGCATCCAACCGGCCAAGCGTCGTCCGGTCCAGGCCGTGGTCGTCACCGACCGGCGCGGGCGGTGGATCGTGGAGCACTACCACGCCAAGCGCTTCGTGGAGGTCTCCGTGCCCTCGGCGCCGGGGGAGACAGAGGAATCCGACGCCGCGCCCCGGGAGGCGAACTCCCAGCCGATTCCCGGGTCCCGCGCACGCGCGGCGCGGGGGCCGCGTCCACTGCCCGAGTACGTGGCCGCGGAGGTGGACTTCCCCACACTGGATGCACTGTCGTCCCTGGTCACACGGCATGCGGGACACGTGGGCGTGGTCTCACCGCCCGAGGCCGTGGCCGCCGTTGAACAGTGGTTGAACAGCAGCTGTCCCGAGCCCACCCCCGGGCGTCCGTAGCCGTCGACTGCCTATACTGGGGCCATGCTGTGGTGGATGTGGGTCGTGCTGTGGACCGTTCTGGTCCTGGGCGCCGCCGCGTTCATCGGGTGGGTGCTCTACCGGGTCGTGCGCACGCAGGTGCTGCCCGCGCTGGACGAGATCGAGCGAAGCGGTACCGATTTCGCCACCCGCTGGAACGCCGCGGCCCAGGGACACTCCACGCCGTTGCGCACACCCGCCTCGCCAGCCATGTTCACCCCGGTGGACGAGACCCGCGCCGCCTACCGTAGCGGCCGGGACCAACGACAAACAGCTCGGCTCATCCGCAGGATGCAGCGCAGGGACACCCTGGGGCAGCCCCAGAGGTATTCGGACGTGCGCCGGGCTGAACAGAAAGGACTCCGCCATGGGCCGCTTGTTTGACAGCCCCCTGACCCTCGTTTTGATCCTCGTGGTCATCCTGCTCCTCTTCGGTGCCCCCAAGCTGCCCGGGATGGCTCGTAGCCTGGGCCAGTCCCTGCGCATCTTCAAGTCCGAGGTCAAGGAGATGAAGCGCGACGACGATCCGAACGTGACCGTCAACGGCCAGCCGGTCGCCGATGGCCAGCCCGTCGCGGGCACCACCGCCGCGCAGTCGAGCACCCAGCCCACGGTGCAGCCCTCGGTGCAACAGCCGGCCGCCGAGCAGCCCACCGTGATCACCCCGCAGCCGGGCCAGCCCGCGCCCACCGTGGACCAGAACCAGCGCCCCACCGCCTGATCCCGGCATCGTCCGTCGGGACCCGCGCGGGGCCGAGCCGCACGGCTCGGCCCCGTCGCATGCGGGTGAACGGCCCGTCAGAGAGGACAGGGACCCATGTCCACCACGGATTCCGGGAAGGCCCCCGGTTCCACCCGGCAACAGCGCCGGGAACGCCGCAAGAGCACGTCGCGGCGGCACAACCCGCAGGCCCAGATGGCGCTCAAGGAGCACCTGCGGGAACTGCGTAACCGCCTCATCAAGTCCGCCGTGGCCACCGTGCTGGGCGCGGTGCTCGGCTTCATGGCGTACGAGCCGTTCATGCAGTACATCACCGAGCCGCTGCAGCGCCTGGCCGAGTCCGGGCGCACCGCGACCATCAACTACTCCTCGGTGGGCGGGTCCTTCAACATCATGGTGGAGGTCGCCGTGGTGCTCGGGCTGATCTTCGCGTCGCCGGTGTGGCTGTACCAGTTGTGGGCGTTCATCACGCCCGCGCTGCACAAGAACGAACGCCGCTACGCCATGGCTTTCCTCGCGGCGGCGATCCCCTTGTTCCTGGGTGGGTGCGCCCTGGCCGTGACCGCGCTGCCCGCAGCCGTCTACGCGCTCACCGCGTTCACGCCCGAGGGTGGGGCGAACTTCGTGGAGGCCGGGATCTACCTGCGCTTCTTCCTCCAGCTCATTCTGACCTTCGGGATCTCGTGCGTGGTCCCCGTGCTGCTCGTGGGTCTCAACGTGCTGGGCCTGCTGTCCGGGCGCACCGTGCTCAAGGCGTGGCGGATTGTGGTGGTGGTCGTGCTCGTGATCGCCGCGATGGCCGCGCCGGGTCCGGATCCCGTGACCATGCTCTACCTGGCCATCCCGCTGCTGGTGTTGTTCTTCGTGGCCGTGGGGCTGTGTCTGTACCTGGACCGGCGTCGTGCCAAGAAGCAGGCCCGGCAGGCCGCCGTGACCGGTGCGAACGCGGACCGGGGAACCTCGGCGGAAGCGCTGCGCTCGATGGGCAGCACCGCCCACGAAGACTGATCCGCCCCGATTCCCGGGGTGTCAGAGGCACCGCGTAGGGTGGAAGCATGTCTTCCCCCGCCGAACGGTACATTGCCGCGAAGGCTCGCGCGGCCCACGTGAGCACGGAGCTGTCGGCCTTCGAGAACACCGTGGACTTCGAACTGGACCCGTTCCAGACGCAGGGGTGCCGCGCTCTCGAGGAGGGCCGGGGAGTGCTCGTGGCCGCCCCCACGGGCGCGGGAAAGACCGTGGTGGGGGAGTTCGCGATCCACCTCGCACTGACCCGGGGTAAGAAGGCCTTCTACACCACGCCCATCAAGGCGTTGAGCAATCAGAAGTTCCACGAGTTCTCGCGCCGCTGGGGCTCGGACCGTGTGGGTCTGCTCACGGGTGATACGTCCGTGAACTCGGAAGCGGACGTGGTCGTGATGACCACCGAGGTGCTGCGCAACATGCTCTACGCGGGCTCGTCCACCCTGGCGAACCTGGGGTTCGTGATCATGGACGAGGTGCACTACCTCGCGGACCGCTTCCGCGGTGCGGTGTGGGAAGAGGTCATCATCCACCTGCCCGAGCACGTCCAGCTCGCCTCCCTGTCCGCGACCGTCTCCAACGCCGAGGAATTCGGTGCGTGGCTCGATGACGTCCGCGGCAGCACGGACGTGGTGGTCTCCGAACACCGTCCGGTCCCGCTGTGGCAGCACGTCCAGGTGGGGCCTCAGCTGCTGGACCTGTTCGTGGACGACACCACGGTCGAGGAGGCCGCGCAGCGCCACTCGGACAAACACCGGGACGAACCCGAGGTCAACCCCGAGCTGCTGCGGTTGTTCCGCGCCCAGCATCCCCGCGGGGGTCGGTCGGGTGGGCGCGGACCCGGTCACCGCAATCGCCGTCGTCACGGCGGCCGCCACCAGGAGCCCCGCACCGGGCGGCAGGAGCGGATCTCCCGCCCCCAGCTGTTGCGCCGGCTCGACGCCGAGGCCCTGCTGCCCGCCATCACCTTCATCTTCTCCCGCGCCGGGTGCGACGCCGCCGTGGCACAGTGCGTGGCCGCGGACCTGTGGCTCACCACGCCGCAGGAGCAGCGCACCCTGCGCGCGTTCGCGGCGGAGGCTACCGCGCACATGTCCACCGCGGACCTCGCGGCACTGAACTACGAGGACTGGTACCAGGGCCTCATCCGGGGGATCTCCGCCCACCACGCGGGCATGCTGCCCGTGTTCAAGGAAGTGGTCGAGCAGCTGTTCTCGGAGGGGCTCATCAAAGCCGTGTTCGCCACGGAGACCCTGGCGCTCGGGATCAACATGCCGGCCCGTTCCGTGGTGCTCGAACGCCTCGACAAGTTCAACGGCGAGGCTCGCGTGGACATCACCCCGGGGGAGTACACCCAGCTCACGGGGCGCGCGGGCCGGCGCGGGATCGACGTCGAGGGCCACGCGGTGGTGCTGTGGCGGGACGGGATGAACCCCCAGGCCGTCGCGGGACTCGCGTCCACGCGCACGTACCCGCTGAACTCGAGCTTCCGGCCCACATACAACATGTCCACCAACCTCATCGCGCGCTACGGGGCCAAACGCTCCCGGTCCATCCTGGAGACCTCGTTCGCGCAGTTCCAGGCGGACCGCTCGGTCGTGGGCCTGGCCAAACGGGTGCGCTCCCAGGAGAAGACCCTCGAGGGCTACCGGGACGCCATGACGTGCCACCTGGGCGACTTCACCGAGTACGCTGCGCTCCGCCGTGAGCTCACGGCGGAGGAGAAGTCCGCGAGCAAGTCCCGCTCGGCGCGTCAACGTAACGACGCCGCGGTGGCCCTGCAGGACCTGCTGCCCGGGGACGTGATCGAGATCCCTCAGGGCCGCAACGCCGGGTGGGCCGTGGTGCTGCGCGAGGACGCGCACCCCTTCGACCCGCGCCCCCACATTCTCACGGTGGACGGCAAACTGCGCCGGGTGGGTGTCAACGACCTGGACGGTTCCCTGGAACCCGAATCCCGGATCCGTATCCCCAAGCACTTCTCGGGGAAGTCCCCCCAGGAACGCAAGGACCTCGCCGCGACCGTGCGGGCCGCGTTGCGCGAGCACCGTCCCGCGCGCACCCGCTCGGGCGGTCACGCGATCCGCTTCGACCGGGGGACCTCCGCGCGCGATCACCGGATCGAGGACCTGCGCCGACGGTTGCGTTCGCACCCGTGTCATGGTTGTTCGGACCGCGAACAACACGCCCGCTGGGCGGAGCGCGCGTGGAAGCTCGAGAAGGACACCCAGGCACTACGTAAGCAGATCGCCGGGCGCACCGGGAGCATCGCCGCGACCTTCGACCGCGTGTGCGCGGTGCTCACGCACTTCGAGTACCTCAGCCCGGACGAATCCGGCCACCTGCAGCCCACCGCGGCGGGCGAACAGTTGCGCCGGCTCTACGGTGAGCGGGACCTGCTCCTCGCACTGTGCTTGCGGGACGGCTTCCTGGACGGACTGGACGCCCCCGGACTTGCCGGTGTCATGACCGCACTCGTCTACCAGCCCCGGCGCGAGGACCAGGGCGCGCGTCCCAAGATGCCCACGGCCCACATGGAGGAATCCGTCCAGATCCTGCTCCACAACTGGTCGGTGCTCTCCGCGCGCGAGGCCGAGCACCGATTGCCGCTCACCGCCGCCCCCGAGCTGGGGCTCGCGGACGCCATGTACCGCTGGGCCCGGGGCGCCACTCTGACCCGGACGCTCACCGGCACCGACCTGGCCGCGGGGGATTTCGTGCGCTGGGCCAAACAGACCGTGGACGTCCTGGACCAGTTGCGCGGCGTGGAAGGGCTCGATCCCGAGCTGCGCGAGACCGCGCACCGGGCCATCGAAGCCGTGCGCCGCGGCGTCGTCGAGTACAGCGTCTTCGACCAGTAGGACAATGCCGGGCGCGGGGGTTCCGCACGCCCGGTCGGAGGGAATCACGTGAAGTCAGAACAACAAGCCGTGCGGGTGTGGATCAACGGATCGGTGTACTCGCCCGCTGACCCGTTCGCCACCGCCATCCTCCTGGACGGCGCGACCGTGGCGTGGGTCGGTTCCGACGACGCCGCCCGGGCCATGGCCGGCGCGGACGTCACCCCGGGAGACCTGCGGGCCGCGGTGGTCACCCCCGCGTTCGTCGCCCACCACCGAGTGGTCGGGTCCGGGCAGCTTCCGCGCGCCGAGCACGGCTACGGAGCCGTGGAACTGGTGAGCTCGGACCCCGACGCGCTCGACGCCGCGACGCGGGAGGTCCGCGCGGACGGGCTGCATGCCCTGCCGATCCTGGTGCGCCGCGCGCGGGACACCGACGAGCTCGACCCCTCGGCACTGCCGTCGCCCGCCCTGGGGCTCGACGCCGCTGCGTTCGGTGATCCCGCTGCTCTGGCCGATGCCGCGCGGGAACACCTCGTGGTATGCACGCGAGTGGGGCTGCAAGCGGTGCTCGTTCTGCCCCCGTCCGGGGACGGCGCGTCGGAGAGTGGCTCGTTCGGGGACGACCCGTCCGGAAGCCGACTGTCCGGGAACGAGTTGTCCGGGAGCGACGCCTCCGGCAACGACCGCCCCGAGGACGATCCGGACGAGACCGTGGGGGAGGACGAGGCGTCGACGGAAGATGCGTCGTCGTCGGCAGGGGATCCCCGCGTTGACGCGTTGCTGGACGCCGCGGACGCCGCTGCGCAGGAACTCGGCGGCCGGGCGTTCCATGCGCGGGGGCACCGGATCGTGGGCGTCGAACAGTTGTCCGAAGCCCAGTGCGAACGCCTGGCCGATCTGGCGATCACCGTCTCGTGCGTGCCCGGACGGGCGCCGCTGCGGGACCTGTCCCGTGCCGGTGTGCCCGTGACGCTCATGACCGACGACCCCAATCCGTGGACCGCCGTCAAGGCGGCCCTCGAGGCACCCGACGAGCACCTGCGCACCTCCGCGCGCGCTGCGTTCCTGGCTCTGACCCGCGGGGTGTGGCGCGCTCACCGCGGGGGCACACCCCTCGCGGGGCAGCTCGCACCGGGCGCGGAGGCCACGCTCGTGGTGTGGGACGCCGAATCCGTCATGGTGCAACAGGCCCAGGGCACGGGCGCGTCGTGGAGCACGGACCCGCGGGCGCGCACGCCCGTCCTGCCCGCGCTCGACGATTCCCGCTTGCCGCGGTGCGAGGCCACCGTGGTGGCCGGGACGCTCGTGAGCGGCGCGGAACCGCGCCCATGACGTCGCGTTTTCATCTTGGTCCTGATCGCCCCTGACGTTAGACTGAGTTCTTACTGCCGGGTGGGTTCATCCGTCCTTAGAAAACAGCGCGCGCCCTTCGGGCCGCTCTGGTCCGAAGGCGGATGGGCCCGCCCAGTGGTCTGTCCGGGCTCGGGTGCCCGGCTACCAGCGGCATGAAAGGACGCCCGGTGCGAGTTCTCACCATCATCCCCACGTACAACGAACGTGAATCGTTGCCCACGGTCATCAAGCGGCTGCGCGCCGCCGTGCCGGACGCCCACGTGCTGGTCGCCGACGACAACAGCCCGGACGGTACCGGTGACATGGCCGATGCCATGGCCGAGCAGGACGGCAACATCCACGTCCTGCACCGACCCGCCAAGGAGGGCCTGGGGCCCGCGTACCTGGCCGGTTTCGCGTGGGGTCTCGAGCGCGACTACGACGTCCTCGTGGAGATGGACGCGGACTGCTCCCACCAGCCCGAGCAGTTGCCGTTGCTGCTCGACGCCGTGGAGCAGGGCGCGGACATGGCCATCGGTTCGCGCTACGTCCCGGGTGGGCGCACCGAGAACTGGCCGCTGCAGCGACAGCTGATCTCGCGCGGTGGCAACATCTACTCGCGTGTCCTGCTGGGCACGTCCATCCACGACATCACGGGTGGCTTCCGCGCCTACCGGGACACCACGCTACGGGCCCTGGACCTGGACTCGGTCCGCTCGCGCGGCTACTGCTTCCAGATCGACCTCGCGTGGCGCGCCGAGCGCCTGGGGCTGAAGATCGTGGAGGTGCCCATCACGTTCGTCGAACGCGAGGAGGGTGCGTCCAAGATGAGCAACGACGTCACCGTGGAGGCCGCCACGAGCGTGGCCAAGTGGGGCCTCACGGCCCGTGCGCGCACGCTCGCCGGGAAGCTGGGCCTGGGCCGCTGACCGGGCCGCTGCTCCGTGCCCGGCCGGCTCGCGGGTCGGTTCGAGCCACCGCGTCGGCATCGGCTCGCACGCACCTGCTGTTCGTCCGACGGAACGACCCCCGCCCATCGGGCGGGGGTCGTTCCGTCGGTGTGTCGGCGGTCGATCACCGACCGCCCGAAGGGATCAGAGGGCGTGCTGCTCCTTGTAGAACGCCAGCCGCTGCTCGAGGGTCTGCTCGAGTTCTTCCATGCTGCGCCGCTCCAGGAGCATGTCCCAGTGGGAGCGCTGGTGCTTCTCGTTGGGGTTCTCGGGCTTCTCACCGTTGACCAGGATGGCTTCCTGGCCGGTCTTGGTGGTCCACACCGGGGGGATCTCCGCCTCCGCCGCGAACATCACGGACACGGACTCGCCGTCCGCGGTGCGGTATTCCACGCGCTGACGCGGCGCGGGCTCCACCCCGGCCTCGGTTTCCATGGACTGGGAGCCCAGGCGCATCCCTCGTAGGCTGCGATCACTCACGCGACGATCCTTCCCGACGTACTTTTTCGTGGGCCGCGGGACGACGACGCTGCGGTGCGTTCACACCCGGCGTCCCGTCCTCGCGGGCCCACCCTTCATTTCCCAGCGTAACGGGGAGTCAGCGGGATTCATTCCCCGGATCGGTCTCGGGGGCCTCCGGGCGGGCGTGCCGGGGCAACGAGCCGGACTCGGCATCCGTCCCGGTGGTGCCGGCGGTCGTGGGTTCCGAGTCCGTGACCGGCAGGTTGACCTCGTCCACGTGGGGATCGGCGGCCTCCTGGGCGATCGGGGACGTGTAGGGCGAATCCGGCATCTCGAACTCGCTCGGGTCCGTCAAGGTGAGGTCCGGTTCCAGGTCCTTCTCGGTGACCTTGACGGTCTCGTGCTCCACGATGGGGGCGCTCTCCGGCAGGTCCGGTGCCACGGGGGCCTCGTCCTCGTACTCGTCGTCCTCGGGGCCGTCCGACGCACCGGGGTTGAGGTAGGAACCCACACCGCGCAGCGCGGTGCTCAGCTCGGCGGGGATCATCCACACCTTGTTGGCCGTGCCCTCGGCGACCTTGGGCAGGGTCTGGATGTACTGGTACGCCAACAGCTTCTGGGTGGGGCGGGCGCGGTGGATCGAGTCGAATACCTTGGAGATGGCCTGCGCCTCACCGTCCGCGCGCAGGATCGCGGCCTTCGCGTCACCCTCCGCGGAGAGCACGGCGGCCTGACGTTCGCCCTCGGCGGTGAGGATCTGGGACTGCTTCTCGCCCTCGGCGGTGAGGATCGCGGCGCGGCGGTCACGCTCGGCGCGCATCTGCTTCTCCATGGAGTCCTGGATGGACGGCGGGGGAGTGATCTCCTTGATGTCCACGCGGGAGATCCGGATGCCCCAGCGCCCGGTCGTGGAATCCAGTACGCCGCGCAGCTCCGCGTTGATCTTGTCGCGGGAGGTCAGGGTCTCTTCGAGGTTCAACCCACCCACCACGTTACGCAGCGTGGCGCTCGTGAGCTCGTCCACGGCCTGGATGTAATTGGTGATCTCGTACGTGGCGGCGCGGGGATCAGTGACCTGGAAGTAGACCACGGTGTCGATGCCCACGACCAGGTTGTCCTCGGTGATCACGGACTGGGCGGGGAACGGCACGACCTGTTCGCGCAGGTCGATCAGGGGCAGCAACCGGTCGATGAAGGGGATGAGGAAGTGCAGCCCGGGATTGAGGGTGGACTGGTACTTGCCCAGTCGCTCCACGATGCCCGCGCGCGACTGCGGGACGATCCGCACCGCTTTGATAAGGGCGATGACCGCGGCGAGCACCACCACGGCCAACAGGACGATGATGACGATGGACATGGGGTCCTTTCGGTGGGGGTTCGGCGGTGCGCCGGGGCGCTCGTCCGGGGTCAGGGTCAGTCTCCGTGCCCGGGGTCGGTGTGCGTGGGCACCGGGGCCACGTCCGCGACGACCGCGGTGGCCCCCTCGATGCGGTGGACGTAGGCGGTGCTACCCGCGGGCAGGGCGGCGGCCGTGGCGGTGCGGGCGGTCCAGATGTCACCCTCCAGGCGCACCAGGCCGCTGTGCTGGCTCACGGGCTCCAGCGCCATGCACCGCAGCCCGATGAGGCGATCGGTGTTGGAGCGGGTCGTGGGCGTGGACCTGTTGAGACGTCGCAGGGCGATCGGGCGGATCAAGAAGATCAGCAGCACCGACACCAGCGCGAACATCACCACCTGCGCGGTGAAACTGTCCACGGCCAGGCTCACGCCGGCGGTGACCAGGGCGGCGAGCGACATCATGAGAAAGAGGAAGTCCAGAGTGAGCATCTCGATGGCTGCGAGCACCAGCATCACGATCAGCCACAGGATCCAGGGATTGTTGACCAGTGCGTCCCACACGGTGCGGCTCCGTCCTCGTCCGGTGTCATCGGTTCTCGGATGCCCCGGTGCGAGCCCGGGGGTCCATCTCACGTGGTCCAGCCCATTGTGCCCTACGACACCGACGTGATCCCGCAGGCCCCACGCCAGTGCCGCTGGTAATCACATGCCGCGGCGCTCCCGCGGCAACGGCGCGCCGGTTTCCCCGTGAGAGAAACGTGCGGGAAATCAGTGGCGCGTCACTATGTGGGTCGTAATATGGGTCACGAAGCCAGACCACACACCCATTGCGGGTGCGGCGGCCTACGGCGCACAAACCGTGCGCCGGCAGCAGAGACTTACTGAGGAGTTAATGCGATGACCACGTTCGACGTGAATGCAATTCTGTCCAGCACGGCCTACGGTTCCGACGGTGACAAGATCGGCAAGGTCGAGCAGGTCTTCCTGGACGACAACTCGGGCGAGCCGACGTTCCTGACCGTCAACACCGGTCTGTTCGGCGCCAAGGAGAACTTCGTTCCTGTGAAGGGCGCTCGTCAGGACGGCGACCGTGTGGTCCTGCCCTACACCAAGGACGTCATCAAGGACGCTCCGAAGGTCGACGCCGACCAGCACCTCTCCCCGGCCGAGGAAGAGGAGCTGTACCGCTACTACGAGCTGAACTACAACGACGACCGTACCGCGGGCACCGATCGTGATCGCACCACCGCTGCCGCTGGTACCGCGGGTGTCGCCGGCACCGCAGCCGCCGACCGCGGCGTCGCCGACCGCGATGTCGCCGACCGTGACCGCGATGCCGTGGACCAGGACCGCCGCGACGTCGCCGCGACCGCCGGTGACGAGGCCTCCGTGGTCCGCCACGAGGAGCGCCTCAACGTGGGCACGCAGGAGCGCGAGGCCGGCCACGCCCGCCTGCGCAAGTACGTCGTGACCGACCACGAGACCGTGGACGTCCCTGTCGAGCGCGAAGAGGTCACCGTCGAGCGCACGCCGATCAACGACACGAACGCTCGCGTGGACAACGGCACCATTGGTGAGGAAGAGGTGGACGTGACCCTGCACGAGGAGCGTCCCGTTGTCCAGAAGGAAGCCGTGGCCGTGGAAGAGGTCGGGCTGAACAAGCAGACCGTCCAGGAGACCCAGCGCGTCGAGGCCGACGTCCGCAAGGAACAGGTCGATGTCGAGACCGACGTCGATCGTGGTGACCTCGGCCGTGACGGCGAGGCTCCCCGCCGCTGATCCGCGGCGCGCGGCTGACGCCGTGTGAGCACTGACGGTTGTACCCCGGGTTCCGGCCCGGGGTACAGCCATGTCCGGGTACAACCGCGCCGGGGCACGCCCGCGTCCGCGCACCGCGCTGTCGTGGAGGCGGCCGGCTCGGTCGGAGAGGTGCGGTCCGCACGGACGCGGCCCCGCAGCGGCGTCGTGCCCGTCTTCGTGGCGGCGGGGCCGGGGCGGTAGCATCAATGAGGTCGTCGGCGCGTCCAGCGCGCGAGTCCTGCACGACGGCCCGCCCCCGGTACGGGCGGGCGCACCCAAGATCTGACGAGGAGAAACACCATGACGGATGCCCCTTCCCTGCGGTTGACGGTGGACGGCGAGTCACGCACCGTGGACCAGGGCACCACGGCCGCGGAGCTGTACAGCGAGCAGCGCGACGTCGTGGTGGCGCACGTCAACGGTGAGCTCAAGGACCTCGCGACCGAGCTGCGGGACGGGGACACCGTGGAGCGCGTGCTGATCGGTGACCCCGAGGGCCTCGAGGTGCTGCGCCACTCCACGGCCCACGTGATGGCCCAGGCCGTGCAGGAGCTGCGCCCGGACGCGAAACTGGGGATCGGGCCCTACATCACGGACGGGTTCTACTTCGACTTCGACGTCGAGGAGCCGTTCACCCCGGACGATCTGAAGAAGCTCGAGAAGTCGATGCTCAAGATCGTGAACAAGAACCAGATCTTCCGCCGGCGCAGCGTGAGCGAGGACGATGCCCGGGCGGAGATGGCGGACGAGCCGTACAAGCTCGAACTCATCGACCTGGCCGGCGGTCCCGGCTCCGGTGCCATGGACGAGTCCGCGGAGGGCGCCTCGGTGGAGGTGGCCGCCGGTGACCTCACGATCTACGACAACCTGGACCGTAAGAGCGGGGACGTGGTGTGGCGAGACCTGTGCCGCGGCCCGCACCTGCCGGACACCAAGCACATCGGCAACGGCTACGCGCTGATGCGTTCGGCCGCCGCGTACTGGCGCGGGAGCGAGAAGAACAAGCAGCTGCAGCGGATCTACGGCACGGCATGGCCCACCAAGGACGAACTGCGCGAGTACAAGGAACGATTGGCAGAGGCCGAGCGCCGCGACCACCGCAAGCTGGGTGTGGAACTGGACCTGTTCTCCTTCCCGGACGAACTGGGCTCCGGGCTGCCCGTGTTCCACCCCAAGGGCGGGATCATCCGCAAGGAGATGGAGGACTACTCCCGCGAGCGCCACGCCCAGGCCGGGTACGAGTTCGTCTACACGCCCCACATCACCAAGGGTCATCTCTACGAGGTCTCGGGTCACCTGGACTGGTACCGGGACGGTATGTTCCCTCCCATGCACGTGGACGAGGAGCGCGACCCGGCCACGGGTGAGCTGACCAAACCGGGCCAGGACTACTACCTCAAGCCCATGAACTGCCCCATGCACAACCTGATCTACCGCTCCCGGGGCCGTTCCTACCGGGAACTGCCGCTGCGGTTGTTCGAGTTCGGTGCGGTCTACCGCTACGAGAAGTCCGGTGTGATCCACGGCCTCACGCGTGTGCGTGGGATGACGCAGGACGACGCCCACATCTACTGCACGCGTGAGCAGATGAAGGACGAGCTGACCAGCACCCTGAACTTCGTGCTGTCCCTGCTCAAGGACTACGGTCTGGACGACTTCTACCTGGAACTGTCCACCAAGGACCCGGAGAAATTCGTGGGTTCGGACGAGATCTGGGACGAGGCCACCCGCACCCTGCAGGAGGTCGCCCAGGACTCCGGTCTGCAGCTCGTACCGGATCCCGGGGGAGCGGCGTTCTACGGTCCGAAGATCTCCGTGCAGGCGCGGGACGCGATCGGGCGCACGTGGCAGATGTCCACGATCCAGCTCGACTTCAACCTCCCCGAGCGCTTCGACCTCGAGTACCAGGCGTCGGACGGCACCCGGCGCCGGCCCGTGATGATCCACCGGGCCCTGTTCGGGTCCGTGGAGCGGTTCATGGGCGTGCTCACCGAGCACTACGCGGGGGCGTTCCCGGTGTGGCTATCGCCCACCCAGGTCCGGGCGATCCCCGTGGCGGACGCCTTCGACGACTACCTCGACGAGTTCGCTCAGGCCTTGCGCGAACGCGGCGTACGTGTGGAGGTGGACACGTCCTCGGACCGGTTCCCCAAGAAGATCCGCACGGCCTCCAAGGACAAGATCCCGTTCGTCGTGATCGCCGGGGGCGACGACGCCGAGGCCGGTACCGTCTCGTTCCGCTTCCGCGATGGCTCGCAGTACAACGGAGTGTCCCAGCAGGACGCGGTGGAACTGATCACGGGCCACATCGATCGGCGTCAGAACGCGGACCCCACGGCGCCCGCGCAGGACACCCCGGAGGCCCCGGCCGCAGGGGACGGCGCCGTCGCGGCCGACACCGCGGCGGGTGACGCGGCGTCGGGACAGTCGTGAGTGCCCCGGACGCCGCGGCGTCGGACGGGGAGGGCGTGAGCCGGGACGAGTTCGAACTGCCCGGCGACCCGGACGGTTTCCAACGGCTGTGGACCCCGCACCGGTTGGCGTACGTGCGCGGGGAGGAGACGTCCGGGGAGCAGCCTCCGGGCTGCCCGTTCTGCACCGCGCCGGGCCGCTCGGACGAGGACGCGCTGATCGTCCACCGCGGGGAGCACTGCTTCGCGGTGCTCAACCTCTTCCCGTACAACCCGGGCCACGTACTCGTGTGCCCGTACCGCCACGTGGCGGAGCTCACGGAGCTCACGGACGACGAACTGTGGGAGCTCAACACGCTGACCCGCACCGTGGTCCTCGTGATCCGGGACGTCGCCAGCCCCGCGGCGTTCAATGTGGGACTCAACCTGGGCCAGGCCGCCGGCGGTTCGCTGTCCGAGCACCTGCACCAACACGTGGTCCCGCGCTGGACGGGGGACGCGAACTTCATGCCCGTCGTCGCCCACACCAAACCCCTCATTCAGACCCTGGCGGCGGCGCCCCCCGCCGCGCGCCCCCCCGGGGCGCCCGGGCCCGGGGGGGTTTAGAAAAGGCCGCCCCCCCCCCCCC